>DASWUV010000123.1:0-21220 GCA_036401495.1 Pseudonocardia sp.
GGAGAGGTGGATGCAGCCGTGTGACGGCACGGCCAAGCTGCCCTGGTGGAACGCGTCGCCGGGGTAGAAGAACACCGAGTAGGGCATGGGGGCGTCATCGAACTGCCTGCTCAGGTGCAGCCGTTCGCGGGACAGCACCCGGAACGTGCCCGCGGGGGTGCGGTAGCCCGCGCGCCCGCTGGTGATCGGCACCGGGCCGTACTGCACGGCCCCGCCCCGCAGCAGCCACGCCCGGTTGTGGGCCAGGTCGATGCAGGCGGCGACGGTGGCTGTGCAGGGCACGCCCGCCGCCCCGACCGACGTGGTGGCGGGCTTTGCCGGGGCGCTGAGTGGCGCGGCGGCCGGTGCCGGTGCGGCTGCGCGGCCTGCGACCGCACGCGCGGCCTGGTGAGCTGCGACGACCGGGACGGCAGCTCGGGCCGGGGCTGCCGCGGCGGCCGGGGCGACGGCGACCCCCAACAGCCCCGTCATGACGACGACCAGCGCGCTACCGAGAATTCGCGACCTGCGCATATGTGCCCCCCGATCGTCCGCACTGGACGTGTCGATCATCAGGCAAGGAAGCGTCGAAAGGCAATGCACCCGTTCGGGGAGGCACCATGCAGATCTTGTTGCGTCTCCGGGGCCATAACCCGGCGCAGCTGTCCGATGACGTCCTCAGGGTTGGTGCGGATGACCACACTGGGGAAGCGGGGCACGATGTCGTCGACGATCACGAGCTCGTTCTGCCGGAGCTGGTCGTCCCACCAGTAGCGCGGCGAGAGATGCAGCGCGCCAGCCACCTCGACGACAACCCGGCGGCCGTCGGCGCGGGTCCACTCGGCGTCGAGGTAACGGCGGCGCCCGCCAGGCTCCACCCGGACCGATTGGCGGTTTGGTGCGGGCAGGCCCGCCAGGCGGCAGAGGCGACCGAAGTCGATTTCGCTCATGGCCTGCGCGCCCTGTGCGATGTCATCGATCGCGGCGCGGAGCAACTTCCGGTGCCGCGTCCGAGGGGCCTGCTCAAGCGCGGCGTAGAGCTGATCGGCGGTGACGAGCCGCCGTTGGACGCCTGCCGCGAGGATCCCGCATGCCGGACGTGGTTTCGCGAACGTGCTCGCGGCCAGCACGAGAGCGGGTGCGCAGCGAGGCAGACGCCGTCCCGGCAGTGCAGCGACGCGCGTCCAGTCGCCCGTGTAGTGGAGGCGCACCGAGCTCACGACGTCGCGCACACGGGTGCCCGCAGGCAGCAGAACATGAGTGCTCGGCCGCTCCCAACCGCGCAGGCCGTGTAGCTCCGCGGCCGTGAACGCCGTGAGCAGCGCGCGATCGCCGCAGTTCAGCAGCGCGATCCCGTGCCGTTCCGCCGCAGTCACGGGTCCGACGTGCAGCACGACCGCCCGTCCGAAACGTTGCCAGCGCCGGCAGCGAACTGGGCGCGGACCGCGTCGTCCGACCAGCCTGCACGCCGGACATCAGCCGCACCGACCACCGATTGAATCAGCTCGTGGATCTTGTTGCGTTTCTGGGGCTATGACACCGAAAACGTAACAAGATCCGCACGGTGCGCCCTTACGGCAAGGGTGGGAGGGGTTCTGCGGCCAGCTGCTCGTCGGTCAGGTCGAAGTCGACCGAGGAGTACTCGCGCAGCTTCGTCAGCCGGTGGTAGCCCTCGATCATGCGGACGGTGCCGGACTTGGACCGCATCACGATCGACTGCGTCGTGCACCCGCCTGCCCGGTAGTGCACGCCGCGCAGCAGCTCGCCGTCGGTGATGCCGGTGGCGCAGAAGAACACGTTGTCGCCGTCGACGAGGTCGTCCATCGTCAGCACCCGGTCGAGGTCGTGCCCCGCGTCCAACGCCTTGCCGCGCTCCGCGTCGTCGCGCGGCCACAGCTTGGCCTGCATCGCGCCGCCCATGCACTTCATCGCGGCCGCGGTGATGATGCCCTCCGGGGTGCCGCCGATGCCGTAGAGCAGGTCGATGCCGGTGTTGGGGCGGGCCGCGGAGATGGCGCCCGCGACGTCGCCGTCGGAGATGAAGTGGATGCGCGCCCCCGTGCGGCGGATGTCCTTGACCAGCTCGGCGTGCCGGGGCCGGTCGAGCACGCACACGGTGACGTCACCGACGTCGATGCCCTTGGCCGCGGCCACGCTGCGGATGTTGTGCGCCACCGGCTTCGTGATGTCGATCGCGTCGGCCGCTTCCGGCCCGACGGCGAGCTTCTCCATGTAGAACACCGCCGACGGGTCGAACATGGCGCCGCGCTCGGACACCGCCAGCACCGAGACCGACCCCGGCATGCCCTTGGCCATCAGCGTGGTGCCGTCGATCGGGTCGACGGCCACGTCGCACCAGGCGCCCTCGCCGTTGCCGACCTCCTCGCCGTTGAACAGCATGGGCGCCTCGTCCTTCTCGCCCTCGCCGATCACCACGATGCCGCGCATCGAGACGCTGCTGATGAGCTGGCGCATCGCGTCGACCGCCGCGCCGTCGCCGCCGTTCTTGTCACCGCGCCCGACCCACCGCCCGGCCGCCATCGCCGCGGCCTCGGTGACCCGCACCAGCTCCATCGCGAGGTTGCGGTCGGGTGCTTCACGGCGGCGCTCGGCGTTCTCAGGCGTAGGCATGGGGGCTCGCCTCCTTCTTCTGTGCCGATCCTCGCAGATCCCACCGCCGAGATGCTGGGATGATGGACACGTGGGTGAACCTTTGGAAAAGCCCGCGCGCTCGGCGCTGACCGTCCGACACATGATCGCCGCCGTGGGTGTGCTGGTGCTGGTCGTGGTCGTGCTGGGGTTCCTCTCCGGCGGCGCAGGCTTCACCCCGGCCGGGCCGGTGACCGATCCGTCCGCGGTCCGGGTCGTGGATGCGCCCGCGCAGCTGCGCGGCCTCGCGAGCTCGGTGCCGTTCCCGCTACGGGTGCCCGCGACGCCGCCGGGATGGCGGGCCAACTCGGTCGGCTCGGACGTGGTCGACGGCCGGAAGGTGGTCCGCGTCGGCTACATCACGACGTCGGGCGCCTACGTCCAGCTGCAGCAGAGCGACGCGACCGAGGAGGCGCTGCTCGCGGCGGACGCCGGGGCGCGGGCGCTCATCGCCCAGGGCACGCAGGGCGTCGGCGGGCTCAACTGGGTGGTCTACGGGACCAGGCCCGGCGAGCCGGTCTGGATCGCCGACAACTCGGGTGTCCGGTTGGCCCTCACCGGCAGCGGCACGGACGACGAGCTCCGCACGCTGGCGACCTCGGCGAAGTGACACCCCGTACAGCGTGATCGCGCCCCGCTGCAGTGCCGCGGCGCCCAACCGGGCGTGCCGAGCGGCGCCGCGCCCAGGCGAACCGCTGCGCAGGCCTCACTCGGCCGAGTCGAGCACCTTCTGCACGCGTTCCCGCGCGCCCGCCAGCTGTTCGTCGCAGCGGCGGGCCAGCGCCTCGCCGCGCTCCCACAGCGCCACGGCGTCGTCGAGGGAGAGGCCGCCTGCCTCCAGCTTTCGGACGACGTCGGCGAGCTCGTCGCGCGCCTGCTCGTATCCCAGGCCCTCGACCGGTTCGTTCACCCCTCGACCGTAGCGGCCACCGCGCCGTCGGCGACGCGGACGCGCAACCGGTCGCCCGCGTCCACGTCGTCGACCGAGCGCAGCACCGGGAAGACGGCATCGTCGGTCACCCGCTGCACGATGGCGTAGCCGCGGGCGAGCGTCGCTGAAGGGCCGAGCGCGCTCAACCGCGCGCGGACGTGCTCGAGGTCGACCGTGCGGCGGTCCAGCCCGCGGACGACCGTGCCACGCAGGTCGGCGCGCAGCCGCCCCACCTGCTCGGCGCGGACGTCGATCGCACGCAGCGGGTCCGCCAGCACCGGACGGGCGCGCAGGGCCACCAGCAGGTGGTGCTCGCGGTCGACCCAGCCGCCCAGCGCGCGCCGGGCCCGGTCGCGCAAGCCGCCGATGCGCGCGGTCTCCTCCAGAAGGTCGGGCACGAGGCGCCGCCCGGCCTCGGTGGGGGTGGAGCAGCGCAGGTCGGCGACGTGGTCCACCAACGGCGTGTCCGGCTCGTGGCCGATCGCCGAGACCACGGGGGTGCGGCACTGCGCGACCTCCCGGCACAGCGTCTCGTCGGAGAACGGCAGCAGGTCCTCGACGCTCCCGCCGCCACGGGCGAGCACGATGACGTCGATGTCCGGGTCGCGGTCGAGCACGTTCAGGGCGTCGACGATCTGCGGCACGGCCAGTGCGCCCTGCACGGCCGTGTTCTCGATCCGGAACTCGACGGAGGGCCAGCGCGCCTGCGCGTTGGTGACGACGTCGTGCTCGGCGGCCGAGCCCCGGCCCGTGATCAGCCCGATGCGGTGCGGGAGGAACGGCAGCTTGCGCTTGCGGGCCTGGTCGAACAAGCCCTCGGCCGCGAGCAGTCTGCGCAGCCGCTCGATGCGGGCGAGGAGCTCGCCGATGCCGACCGCGCGGATGTCGTCGACGCGCAGCGAGAGCGTTCCGCGGCCGAGGAAGAACGACGGCTTGCCGTGCACGATCACCCGGTTGCCGTCGGCGACGGCCGGGTTGCCGCGCACCAGCCCTACCGGCGCCGTGAGCTGCAGCGAGACGTCGGCGGCCGGGTCGCGCAGCACTAGGAACGCCGTGCCGGTGCCCGCGCGCGCCGTGACTTGCGCCAGCTGACCCTCCACCCACACTGCGCCGAGCCGGTCCACCCACTCGGCGATCTTGCGCGCGACCGTGCGTACCGGCCACGGCTGCTCAGGGCTGGTGCTCACCCCGCTCCGTTCATCCCTCGAGGACGGTCGTGATCCTGTTGGTGAGCATTGTCACGTAGGGCGGCCGGTCGTCGTGCGCCATCTCCCACGCCAGCAGCGCCCGCAGGTCCTCGACGGACAGGAAGCGCAGCCTGCCCCGCAGCTGCGGGATCGTCAGGTGCGGATAGCTGGGCAGGGCCGCAGGCTCGGGTCCGTCCACGACGGGTGCCACGCCCGGTACGCCCACGCCCAGCCCGCCGAGTTCGGGTCCGGCGAGGTCGGGCCCAGTCAGGTCAGGCTCGACGAGGTCGGCTTCGACGAGGTCGGCGGCCGTGACGTCGGGCTCGGTGAGGTCGGCTGCGGTGAGTTCGGCTGCGGCGAGGTCGGCTGCGGCGAGGTCGGGTTCGGCGAGGTCGGGTTCGGCGAGGTCGGGGCCGGTCAGGGCCGCCGCGTCCTCGTCGATCGCGAGCGCCAAGTCCTCGCCGAGCTCTTCGGCGAACTCCTCGGCGGCTTCCTCGGCGGCCTGCTCGTCGGCCTCGGCGTCGAGTTCGTCGTCGAGCTCGGCGCCGAGCTCCTCGTCGAACTCCCCGGCGGCCTCCTCGTCGAGCTGCCGCGCGATCTCCTCGTCGATCTCCTCGTCGATTTCGGTGCCGATCTCGTCGGCGAGCTCTTCGGCGATCTCGTCGGCGGTGAAGGACGGGGGGCGCGCGAGTGGACGGAGCTCCGTCACGGTGCTCGCCCCGTTGTGCGAGGCCGATTCGTCCTCGTCGAACGTGGCCCAGCTGGGCTTTTCCTCGACGGGGCGCAGCGTCCCCAGCACGCGATCGCCCTTGATCGCCAGTTCGGTGACCCTCTGCTGCACCCGCATCGACGCCTGCAGCGCCTGGCTGACGGCGGTGACAGGGAACTCGATGACCAGGCGGGGGAGGTCGCGGGCCTGCTCGACGGCGGTGGCCACGAGACCTGCGGCGATCCGCACAGGGAACGGCAGCGCATTCATGGCTCCATCCTGCCGGGCCGCGCTCCGCCGCGCTTAACGGCGCCCGCCGCAACGCCACGTACGCTGAAAGTCATGACCTCCAAGCGAGTCCTGGTGGCCAAGCCCCGCGGCTACTGCGCAGGCGTCGACCGGGCCGTCGAGGCCGTCGAGCGGGCGCTTGAGCAGCATGGCGCCCCGGTGTACGTGCGCAAGCAGATCGTGCACAACGTGCACGTCGTGGAGACGCTCACGGAGCGCGGCGCGATCTTCGTCGACGACACCGAGGACGTGCCGCGCGGCGCGATCGTCGTGTTCTCCGCGCATGGCGTCTCGCCTGCCGTGCGCGAGCAGGCCCGTGAGCGCGAGCTGCGCACGATCGACGCGACGTGCCCGCTCGTCACGAAGGTCCACCAGGAGGCAAAGCGGTTCGCCCGCGAAGGCTACGACATCCTGCTCGTCGGCCACGAGGGCCACGAGGAGGTCGAAGGCACCTCAGGCGAAGCGCCTGAGCACATCCAGCTGGTGCAGCACGCCGACGACGCCGCGAACGTCACCGTGCGCGACCCGGAGAAGGTCGTCTGGCTGTCCCAGACGACGTTGTCGGTCGACGAGACGATGGAGACCGTCAACGCCCTCCGCGCGCGCGTCCCCGGCCTGCAGAACCCGCCGAGCGACGACATCTGCTACGCCACGCAGAACCGGCAGACGGCGGTCAAGGCGATGGCGCCGCAGTGTGATCTCGTGCTCGTCGTCGGATCGGTGAACTCGTCCAACTCGGTGCGGCTCGTCGAAGTGGCACTGCAGTCCGGCGCAGGCGCCGCGTATCTGATCGACTACGCCCGCCAGATCGACGACGCGTGGCTGGACGGCGTGGCCACCGTCGGCGTCACCAGCGGAGCGTCGGTGCCCGAGGTGCTCGTGCGCGGTGTGTTGCAGCACCTGGCCGAGCGCGGCTTCCCCGAGGCCGAGGAGCTCACGACCGCCGAGGAGACGCTGACGTTCGCCCTCCCGCGCGAGCTGCGGCCTGCGCGCTCGACCGCGCGCTGACCCGCAGGCGCTGGGTGACGAGCCGGAACACGCCGAGAGCCAGCACGAGGCCGGTCGTCCACGCCATCATCGGGAACCCGTTCACCAGCGGCGCCCCGATGACCAGCAGCCGCTGTGCGACACCGGCACCCGGCTTCGTCGTGCCTGCGAGCAGAACGACCACCGGCACCGCAATCGCCATGAGCAGCGGCGGGGCGACCATCGGCCAGAACAGCCCGCTGCGGCGCACCCAGGCCGTGGCCAGGACGCATCCGGTGAGGTAGCAGACCGTGAACACGGTGCCGAGCGTGCCGGTGCGCAGGAGGTCGACGGCCACGCCGATCGCCGTCAGCACGGCCGCAGCGCCGAACGCGGTAGCCGGATGCACGCCAGGCACGTTCGCGACCAGTGAGCGCTCGTCCATCGGCAACGGCCCGCCCGCAGGCTCCTCCGCGACGGCCGGACCGCGGGGATCGGACGTGCTCGCCGGGGCCGCGTCGCCGGACTCCCTGCCGCGCCGAGACGAACCGGTGGCCGCCGCGTTCGCGCCCCGACCCCGACGTGCGCGAGGATCTGCGCCGGTGCTGGCCGTCGTCCGACCTCGCCGTGCGGGATCCGGCGCTGCTCTGCCCGGCACCTCAGGCCGCCGCTCCGGATCCGCGCTGTCGGCGGGATCCGTGCTGCGCGTGTTCACCCCGTCACGGTAGCTCGGGACCCATGCTCTCCGTCGTCGCCACGCCCCCTCTCGTCCAGCGCGATCAGGTATTCCTCGGCGGAGGCAACCAGCTCGGGCGCCGACACCGTGCGGGGCGCCCGTTCGACCTGGCCGGGCGCCGGGAGCTCATCGTCGGCCACCTGCAGCTCGGTGAGCTTGCGCGCGGTGACCAGCACCCGGGCCTCCAGCGACGAGACGGTGCGGTTGTAGCTGTCGACGGCCCCGTCGAGGCTGCGGCCCAGCTTCGCCACGTGGGTGCCCATCGTGGCGAGGCGCCCGTGCAGCTCGCGGCCTAACTGGTGCACCGCAGCCGCGTTGCGGGCCAGTGCCTCCTGCCGCCAGCCGTAGGCCACCGTGCGCAGCAGGGCGATCAACGTCGTGGGGGTGGCGATCACGACGTTGACCGAGAACGCGTGCTCCATCAACGCCGGATCGGCCTGCAGCGCCGCCTCCAGGAACGGGTCGCCCGGCACGAACAGCACGACGAACTCGGGCGAGGGCGTGAACGCCTCCCAGTAGGACTTCGCTGACAACGCGTCGACGTGCGCACGGAGCTGCCGGGCGTGGGCGACCAAGCGCTCGGCATGGGTCGCGGCGTCCCGGCTCTCGACGGCGTCGAGGTATGCCGCGAACGGCACCTTCGCGTCGACCACCACCTGCTTGCCGCCCGCGAGGTGCACGACCATGTCCGGCCGCACCCCTCCGTCCGCCCCCTGGCCGACGACCTGCGTGGAGTAGTCGCAGTGCTCCACCATGCCTGCGAGCTGGACGACGCGTTCCAGCTGCAGCTCGCCCCACCGGCCGCGGACCTGTGGTGCGCGCAAGGCGTTGACGAGCTGACGGGTCTCGCCGCGCAGTTGGTCCGAGCTCGTGGCCATCGCGCTGACCTGCTCGCGCAGCCCGGCGTAGGCCGACTCGCGCTCCTTCTCGACGGTGCGCAGCTGCCCCTCGACGCGCTGTAGCGCCGAGGCCATGGGATCGAGCAGGTGGCCGATCGCCGTGGCACGGGCGGCCGCGTCGCCGTCCGCCTTCGCCGACAGCGACGCCGTGGCCGCTTTGAGCCTGCCTTCCGCGAGCGTGACGAACTGCTCGGTGTTGTGCGCCAACGCGTCGGCCGAGAGCGCTTGGAACGCCTGCTTGAGGTCCGCGTCGCGCGCGGCGAGCAGCTCCTCCCGGCGGACGTGCGCCGTCCGTTCGCTGCTCAGCGCCGCCTGCGCCGACGCTGCCGCGGCCTCCGCGCCGCGCAGCTGCTCCACGGACCGGGTGTGCGCCTGTGTGAGTTCGTCGAGCCGGGCGAGCAGCCCGCTGCGCTCGGCCCGCAGGCCTGCGGCGTCCACGCGCAGCATCGAGGAGGCCTCGGCCGCGGTGCGCGCGGCGTCGGCGACCGTCGCCCGGGCCCGCGCGCCCGCGAGCAGCCAGGCCGCCAGCGCGCCGAGCCCGGCGCCCACCGCGAGCCCGAGCAGGAGAACCGGCACGACGTTCACGCGACCCAGCGTGCACCCGCGCCCCGACAAAACCGGGGAGGCACGCCGAACAGATGATCGAACGCTGAGCGGGGCGGTCGCGCGCCGACTGCAGCAAGACCGCCCCGCCCACTCGCGCCGCCGCCGCGGGTCGCCTACCCGTGCCTGCGACGCCTGCCTGCTATCGCGCCGCCTCGTGCTCCAGCAGCGCGCGCTTGATCTCCAGGCCCCAGCGGAAGCCGCCGAGCGTGCCGTCGCTGCGCAGGATGCGGTGGCACGGCACGAACAGGGCCGCCGCGTTGCGCCCGCACGCCGACCCTGCCGCCCGCACGGCGGCGGGGCGGCCGCACTTCGCCGCGTACTCCGTGTAGGTCAGCGGCGCTCCCGCAGGCACCGCGCGCAGCACCTCCCACGCATGCGCGAGAAACGCGCCGGAGCGTTGCCGGACCGCCACACCGTCGATCGCCGACAGCTCGCCGCCGTGGTAGGCGAGGATCGCGTCGCCGACCGCCCCCAGCTCGCCCTCGCGAAGATCCGTCGGCCGCAGCGTCGGGTGGATCACGGGAACGAGGTCCTCCAGCTCGGCCGTCCAGCCCGAGGCCAGCACGGCCCCATCGGCGTCGACGATCGCGGTGAACGGACCGATCGGCGTGTCGTAGGTGTGCCACGTGCTCATGCGTTCCTCCAGAGGTGGGTGGCCGCGTAGGACCGCCAAGGTCGCCAGGCCGCGGCGTGCGCGGTCAGGGCAGGGATGTCGGAGGGCAGGCCCAACGCCGCTGCGCCGCGGCGGACGGCGAGGTCGTGCGCGAGCAGCTCGTCGGGATCGCCGAGCACCCGCATCGCGAGGTAGCCCGCCGTCCACGGGCCGACGCCGGGCAGCGCGACGAGCTCGGCGCGCAGGTCGGCCGGATCGCGCCCCGGGTCGAGAACGAGCGAGCCGTCCGCGATCGCGGCCGCGACGGCCAGCACGGTCGCTGTCCGCTTCGCAGGCCCGGTCAGCACAGAAGGCCCCTGTTCGGCGATCGTGGCCGCGGTCGGGAACAGCAGGTCGGCGCCGTCCGCGGCGAGAGCGGGCGGAAGTCGTTCGCCCAGTTTCTCGGCCAGCCGGGTCGCCGTGGTCCTGGCCGCGGCCACCGACACCTGCTGGCCCAGTAGCGTCCGGATAGCCGTCTCGGCCCCGTCGACCGTGCCGGGCAGCCGGATTCCCGGCACGGCCGCGACGGCCGCTGCCAGCGCCGGGTCCGCGCCGAGCAGTTCGTCGACGGCGACGGGATCGGCGTCCAGGTCGAGCAAGCGCCGCACCCTGGCGACGGCGGGGCCGAGGTCGCGGGGGTCGGCCAGCCGAAGCGTCGCGACCACATGCGGGGCCTGGCCCGCGCGGCCGGGCGCGGCGAGATCCGGCAGGTCGACGGCGACGGTCGCCGGGCCATGGGGGAGCCGCAGTGTGCGCGCGTAGCCGCAACCGTCGATGACTTCGACGCCTGCGAGCGCGCGCGCCGTGAAGAACCCGAGCAGCCCCGCCGCGTCGAAGGGCGGCCGCAACGGCAGCCGCAGCACGAGTGTCCCGGCGACAGCGGGCGACGCGCCCCGTCGGCGGCCCGACTCCGTGCGAAGGGTGGTCGGCGCGACCCCGTACACCGCGCGGACCGTGTCGTTGAACTGTCGGACGCTCGCGAACCCCGCCGCGAACGCCACGTCCGCCATGCCGAGCGGCGTCGTTTCGATGAGAAGCCGCGCGGTGTGGGCGCGGTGCGCGCGGGCGAGTGCCAGCGGACCTGCGCCGAGTTCGGCGGTGAGCACGCGGTTCAGCTGCCGCTCGGAGTAGCCCAGCCGGGTGGCGAGCCCCGGCACACCCTCACGCTCGACGACCCCGTCAGCGATCAGGCGCATCGCGCGGGCTGCGAGGTCGGCGCGGATGTTCCACTCCGGCGAGCCGGGCACCGCGTCGGGCAGGCAGCGGCGGCACGCGCGGTAGCCGCGCTGTTGGGCCGCACCTGCCGTCGCGAGGAACTCGACGTTGGTGCGCTTGGGCGTCGTCGCCGGACAGGACGGTCGGCAGTAGATCCCGGTCGTGCGGACGGCGGTGATGAAATGGCCGTCGAAGCGCGCGTCACGGGAGGCGACGGCGCGGTAGCAGCGTTCCTGGTCAAGCAGCACGACGCTGACTCTGCCACCGCTTCTGCCCGGCTACTGGCGGAAATCGGACACGGACGCTCAGTCGTCGTCGAGGGCCTTCAACCGATCCAGGTGCCGCTCGACGCGTGAGGTGATCGTGTCGCGGAGCGCATGGAGATCGTGCAGTGGACGGTGCTCCACCTCGACCACTGACGGCGTCGACTCGTCGTCCTGCTGCGGAGCGGGCGCGGGGGCGGCGGCATGCGTGGTGACGGGGGTGGGCCTGGGGTTGGGCTTGGCGTTGAGATTGGGTCGGGTCGTCGGAGATGGCCTGCGGTGCACGGGCCTGCGGACGGCAGGCACGGCGGCGATCTGCACGGGCTTGGCGTCGAGCGCGGGCGCCGGGGGATCGGCCGGCGGGGGATCGGCTGGCGGGGGATCGGCTGGCGCGGGAGCCATCGCGGGGGGCACGGTCGCGGGGGGCAACGTCGTCACGCTGGGGAGGCTGTACGTCGCGGGCGGCGGCGTGGCGGCAGGCGCACCCAGCGCCAGCGCCGTGCCGACTCCTGCGACGGTGAGGCCGATCGCCCCCGCCACCAACCCGATCCGCGGCGCCCCCATGCTTCACCCCCGATCCGCCGACGCGAACATCATCGGGCCGGGCGGCGGGACGGCGCCAGCCACGGGAGGGTGACACTCCCTTGATCGCCAAGCGCGGCGGATTCCGTGCGCTAGCGAACGGAGACAGCCTCTTTTGGCGATCATGGAGGTGGGGCAGGGGTTCGGCGACCTCGACCCTCCGCCACGCTCACTGGGCGGCCGCCAGTCAGCGGACCGCTCGGCGTGCCCCTCGGACCGCTTCCGGCGGACCGGCTGTGCTTCGGTTGATCAGGCCGACCCGGGCGCCTGGGGCGGCAGCCCGGGAGGCGCCACCCCCGGCGGGAGGAGACCGGCAGGCACGGAACCCGGGCCACCGGGGTTCGTTGCTCCAGGACCGACCGGTGTCCCGTTGCCCGCCGGACCCGGCTGTGCTCCAGAGCCCGGCTGGGCTCCCGGACCTGGCTGGGCCGCCTTCGAACCGGTCTGGCCGCCTTGGGCCGCCTTCGGCTTCGCAGGCCGTGGCGCGGAGCCCGCCTGTGCGCCCGAGCCAGACTGTGCGCCCGAGCCCGACTGGGCGCCCGAGCCAGACTGGGCAGGCTTGGGCTTCGCGGGCCGGGGGGTGTTCGGCTTAGGGCTGCCGCCCTGGGCGGGCGCGCTCGACTTCTTGGCAGCAGGCGGCCCGGGGTCACTGCTGGCGGCCTTGGGTGCCTGCGGGGCGCTGGCGCCGTTGGCAGCGGCCTTGGCTCCGCCATCCGATTTGACGCCAGTTCCAGCGGCCGGGGTGCTGGCGGCAGGGGAGTTGGCGGCAGGGGAGTTGGCGTTGCCGCTCCCGGCGGCGCCGTTGCCCGTCGCGCCGGTGCCGCTCTTGCCGCTGTTGCCCGTCGCGCCGCTAGTGGTGGAGCCGCTGCCGCTGGCGCCGGTGTTTCCGCCGCCTGCGGTGCCTCCGCCGGTCTTGCCGGTGCTGCCGGTGCCCGTGCTGCCGCCCGCGCCGGTGTTTCTGCCGCCCGTGTCACCTGTGCCAGTCGCGCCACCCGCACCAGTGCTGCCCGTGGTGCCGCTGCCGGTGGTGCCGCTGCCCGCGGTACTGCCTCCGCCGGCCGCACCGCCCTTACCGGGGCCGCCGGTGGCGGAGCCGGTCGTGCCAGTGTTTCCGCCGCCGTGGGTGCCGCCTTGGCCAGTGCCGCCTTGGCCAGTGCCGCCAGTGCCGCCGCCGCTCGTACCGTTGCCGCCGCCGGTGGTGCCGCCGCCTGTGGTGCCGCCGCTTCCGGTGGTGCCGCCGCCGTTGGTGCCGCCGCCCGTGGTGCCACCGCTTCCGGTGGTGCCGCCGCCCGTGGTGCCACCGCTTCCGGTGGCGCCCCCGCCTGCAGTACCCCCGGCGCCGTTGCCGCTGCCTGTTGCGCCGTTGCCGGTGGTGCCGCCACCGTTCGCGCCGGTGCTTCCGCTGCCACCGTCGCCGGTGGCGCTTCCGCCGGTTGCGCCGGTACCGCCACCAGTGGTGGTGCCTCCGTCGCTCGTGCCCTCGCTGCTGCCGCTACCTGCGCCGTTGCCACTGGCACCGCCGCCGTTCGCGCCGGTCGTGCCGTCGCCGTTCGCGCCGCTGCCGCCCGCTGTGCCGCCGCCAGTCGTGCCCGTGCCGCCGGTCGTGCCGCCGCCGGTGCCCGACTGGTCGCCGCCGCCGCCCTCGATCACCCCGGTCCCCGAGCCGACGGGCGCAGGATCCGGCTTCGCCGAGTTGCCGGAGCCGCCACTGCTCGACTGCTTGTTCTTGTCGTCGTCGCTGCTGTCGGACTTCTTCTTCTTGTCGCTGCTGTCGCTGCTGCTGGACTTCTTGCTGTCGCTGTCGTTCTTGGACAGGTCGCGGGCCGTGTCGGCGAGCGAGATGCGGGTGAGCTGGCGTACGGGCGACCTCGAACGGCTGCCTCCGTCCGACCCCAGAACCTGGGGCGAGGCAGCGGTCCGCACCGGGCCTGCCGCGGCAACCACCTGCGGGGCCGGAACCACCGGAACGACCACCGGATCCGCGGATGCGAGGGCGAGCGGCGCCCCGGGCAGCGGCGGCGCGGGCGCAAGCACGCCCAGCGAAGGAGCGTTGTCGCGCGGCGGCACGGACACGTACACCGTCGTCAGGCTGCTCGCCGCAATGACGGCCGCAACACATACAGCTGGCGCAACTCGAAGGCTAGGAGGCACCGAATCCTCTCCCCATCCGCCGCAGTCCGTCACCGGGCCGAACGGCAATAATACCGACCGTAGCTCATCGCTCCCGTCCCTGCCCCCCATTCAGCAGGGATCATCCGACGAACTCTTGCGGCCACGCGACTACTCTGGTTCATCGTGTCGCTCACCCTGGGGATCGTCGGGCTGCCCAACGTCGGCAAGTCGACCCTGTTCAACGCTCTCACCCGCAACGACGTCCTCGCCGCCAACTACCCGTTCGCGACGATCGAGCCAAACGTCGGCGTAGTACCGCTGCCCGACGCGCGCCTCGACGTGCTCGCGAAGTTGTTCTCGTCAGCCCGCGTCGTGCCCGCCACTGTGTCGTTCGTCGACATCGCGGGCATCGTCAAGGGCGCGTCCGAGGGGGCGGGGCTGGGCAACAAGTTCCTCGCGAACATCCGCGAGGCGGACGCGATCTGCCAGGTCGTGCGCGTGTTCGACGACGCGGACGTCGTGCACGTGGACGGCCGCATCGACCCGGCTGAGGACATCTCCGTCATCGAGACGGAGCTGATACTGGCCGATCTCCAGACGCTGGAGAAGGCGGTGCCGCGCCTGGAGAAGGAGGCGCGCACGCACAAGGACCGGCGCCCGGCGTTCGAGTCGGCCCAGGCTGCGGCCGCCATCCTCAACGATGGCCGCACGCTGTTCTCGGCAGGCGTCGACCGAACACCGTTGCGCGAGCTGTCACTGCTCACCACGAAGCCGTTCCTGTACGTCTTCAACGCGGACGAGGCCGTCCTCACCGACGAGGCGCGCCGCAAGGAGCTGACCGAGCTCGTCGCGCCCGCGCAGGCCGTGTTCCTCGACGCGAAGGTCGAGGCCGAGCTGTTGGAGTTGGACGAGGAGTCCGCGCTGGAACTTCTGGAGTCGATCGGGCAGGACGAGCCCGGCCTGCGGGCGCTGGCCCGCGCAGGCTTCATCACGCTGGGCCTGCAGACCTACTTGACGGCAGGCCCGAAGGAGTCGCGCGCCTGGACGATCCACCGCGGCGACACCGCCCCCAAGGCCGCAGGCGTGATCCACACCGACTTCGAGCGCGGCTTCATCAAGGCCGAGATCGTGTCCTATGACGACCTCGTCGCGGCAGGCTCGATGGCCGCAGCGAAGTCGGCGGGGAAGGTCCGCATGGAGGGCAAGGACTATGTGATGGCCGACGGCGATGTCGTCGAGTTCCGCTTCAACGTCTGAGCTGATCTCTGCCCCCGAGGGACACGCTCCACCCCGCCGGGGAGGGCGCCGGGACCGACGCTGCCGCGCTACTTATCAGTCGGGCGTTTGGGCTGTGCGATATCCGCCTGGTGCTGGTCGGGTAGTACTGGTGTAGTACATTGCGGGTGTGGATCAGGTGCCGGTTCGTGAGCTGAACCAGGACACAGCAGGTGTCCTGGCGCGGGTTGAGCGGGGCGAGACGGTGGAGATCACCCGCCACGGCAAGGTGATCGGTCGGATTGTGCCCGCGGCGGTCGGCGAGCTCGACGACTGGATCGCGGGTGGGCGGGTCGTCCCGGCGTCAATCGCGGGTCCGATTCCGATGCCGGGACAGCGCGCCTCCTCGGGCGCGGAAGCCGGGCGCGAGCTGCGGGAGCTGCGGGACGAGGAGCGCTGGTGATCTACCTCGACTCGGCGGCGCTGGTCAAGCTCGTCCGTGAGGAGGGCGAGTCTCGGGCGTTGGTCGACTGGCTCAACGGGAGGACGGGTCAACGGCTGGTCGCCTCGGCGTTGGTCGAAGTCGAGGTTCCGCGGGCGCTTCGGCGCAGTCAACCGGGTGTGCTCGGTGCCGTGGCTGCCACACTGGCCCGGATCGATCGGATCGAGATCGACGCGGCCGTTCGTGCCACTGCGGCAGCGTACGTCGATCCGCTGCTCCGTTCGCTGGATGCAATTCACCTAGCCACCGCCGACCAGCTCGTAGCTTCCGGCAAGGCGATCTTCGCCTTCGTCACCTACGACACTCGACTCGCCGCCGCTGCCCGTACAGCGGGGCTCAGCGTGGTCGCACCCGGGGGCACTGAATGATCATCGAACGCCCCTTGTTCGATAGCGACATCGTCGAGTTCCGCTTCAACGTCTGAGCTGACCATGCCCGCACCCCGACCGCTGCCCTCATGCCGATCCCACAGCCACCAGCCGCGCGGTGATGGGCTCGAGCTCCGCGACCAGCTCGTCGAGCTCGGCGGAAGAGAGGGCCTCGTACGGCGCCTCGGCGAGCTCGTCGGTCAGGGCCTCGATGCGGGCTTTGGTCTCGCGGCCTGCGTCGGTGAACCAGCCCTCGGCGTCGACGAGCCCGCGCTCGCGCAGCCCGTCCATGACCGCGGCCAGCCGCTCCTTCGGCAGGTGGTGGATGCGCCCGAACGACTCCGGCGGGTGGATGCCCATCTCCAGCGCGGACAGCACGTGGGCCTCGGTGCCGCCGATGCGTGCGCCGACGAGAGCGGCGACGTGCCCGTCGCCGCGGTGCTCGCGCAGCATGTCCGCGGAATGCCACAGCCGGGTGACCGGGTCGCTGGGCAGCGGAAGGGCGCGCATCCCGGCGTACATCACCCGACCTGCTGTGGGCGCGCTCGTCGCGGCCTTGGTGGTCAGGTCGGCGGCGCGCACCAGGCCCGGAGAGCAGGCCAGCTCGTCGCCGACGATCCGTCGTAGGGATGCCGCGCTGCCCCGCCGCCACGCGGCGAAGGACGCCTCGGGAGGGACCGTCTCCCACGCGCTCGGGATGTGCCGCGCGACCTCTCCGTCGGCGAAGCTGTAGAACGCCGCGTGCACGACCTGCGCAGGCACCCGTCCCAACGGCGCGGCGCGGCTGGCGAAGTAGCCGTCCCAGTAGGTGCGGTGGCCCAGCGCGGCCAGCTCCTCGTTGGACTCGTCGGCAAAGAAGGTGACCAGGCAGATCGGCTCCAGGAGCTCGAACATGCGGCGGGCGATTGGCGCGGTGGGCATGTCTGATCAGACCCGGCGAGCGCCCCCGGATTCATCGGTGCCGTCGGGTAAGAGTTGACCACTGCTTCGCCCGGTCGCAACCAGAACCCCGACAGCCGTCCCGACGCCTGACCGCCGCGGAGCGAGCGACGTTGGGCAGCAGACCTCTCACGTACCGTTGCGCAGCAACCACCGCCGCCGAGAAGGACCCCGCGGCCGTTCAACGGAAAGAGGACGACGTGACGATCCTGGTGACCGGAGCCCGGGGCCACGTGGGCGCCGCTGTGCTGAACGAGCTGCTGGCCGCGGGAGAGGCGGTGCGTGCGTCCAGCCGCGACCCCAGGCCCGGTCAGCTGCCGGACGGGGTCGAGGTGGTGCGCGCCGACCTGACGGAGCCGGAGTCGCTGCCGGACGCGTTGGCCGGGGTGCGCAAAGTGTTCCTCTACGCACATCCCGAGACCGCGGAGGAGTTCGCGGCGTCGGCACGGAAGGCGGGCGTGGAGCACGTCGTGCTGCTGTCCTCCAGCTCGGTGCTGTACCCCGAGCGGGACGCCAACCCGATCGCGCTGCGCCACCTCACGGTGGAGCGGGCGCTGGAGCAGGCCGGGCTGGACTGGACGTTTGTGCGGCCGGGCTACTTCGCGACGAACTTGCTGCGCTGGCGGTCGATCCGCGCCGAGCGCGCGCTGCGCACCGCGTTCCCCGAGGCGACCACCTCGCCGGTGCACGAACGCGACATCGCGGCGATCGCGGCACGCGCGTTGCTGGACGACGCGCACCGCCGCGCGGCTTACCCGGTGCTCGGGCCGGGTCCGCTGACCACGCGGGAGCAGGTGGCCGCGATCGCCGAGGCGCTCGGCGAACCGGTACGGCTGGAGGAGGTCGACGTGGACACCTACCGCGGCGACCTGCGCACCCAATTGCCCGAGTTCCTAATCGAGCGACTGGTGCAGAGCCGCGGGCAGGTGTCCGAGCTGCCCGCGGAACTGGCCACCGACGCGGTACCCGCGGTGTTGGGCCGCCCGGCGTTGCCCTTCGCGGAGTGGGCGCGCGACCACGTGGCCGACTTCCGCTGACCAGGGACGCTCGACACCTACTCGTTGCGGAGCTTGAGAATGTAGTTCGCAGTAAGCGCGACAACACGGTCTGCGTCCTGTGCCAGGTCGGCGAGTGCGCGTAAGGCCGTCATTCCCGGGATATCCGCGAGCGCCTGTGTCAGCCGTCGACGTCCAGGCGGTTCAGTGGTGCCGCGGGTGAGGCAATTGACCAGTTCGGTAGCAATGGTTTCCGCGCGCGTGGAATCATGCGCCAGCGCGCTCAGTGCATCGGCTGCATCGACGTCGTTGCATCCCTCGACGATCATGTCGATGAGCGTCGGAACTGCGTCGGCCACCCCGCGCGACCCGAGCGCAAGAGCGGCACACCTGCGGACCACGATGTCGGAGTTTGTGAGTGAGTCCTGCAACAATACTGTCGCCTCGACATTCGGAATCTCGACGATCGACCGGACGGCACGTTCCCGCACCTCGGCTACTGGCGAGCCGAGGCCGTTCGCGAGTAGGGCCAATCCGCCGTCTCCCGATTGCGCCAGAGCCCACCGAAGGGCCCCGGCCACGTTCGCGTCCGTCTCGCTCAACGCCGCCTCGACCAGAGCTTCCACCGGCACCGAAAGCTTTCCGACTGAGGACAACGCGGCCCGCTGACGGTTCCCGGCGCTGTTCGACCCCAAAGCCTGCAGGAGGGCGACGATCTGCAGGACATCGTTCCAGTCGCCGGGCTCCGCGGCGCCGGTCCGGCGGAGTCGGGTGAGCAGTTCCGTCTCACGCGCAATGCGTTCTCGCGTCTGCTGGATGAGGTGGTCAACGAGCTCCGAGGGCGTGAAATCGCGATCATCCAACGCCCGTCCGACTTCACGCAGTGACAGCCCCAGTGACCGCAGGCTCTCGATGTGAAAAATACGCCGGATGTCCTCGCCGGAATACTCCCGATAGCCTGCCGTGGTGCGACCCGTCGGCCGCACCAGACCGAGCGAGTCGTAATGCCTGAGCATGCGGGCGCTGACGCCGGACCGACGGGCCACATCACCGATCAACACTGCCTGTCACCCCTCCTCGCTGGTCGTGCCGAGGGCTACGGTGCGCTTCGCCTCCTCGATCGCGAAATCGGATGCGGCATCCGGGTTGCGCAGCATCTGCTCCGTGGCCAGCGCGTGGTGACGCACGCACGGGTCGAGATCCGCCATCGCGGCGCGCAGCGCCCGCGTGCTGACCTCGCCGAGCCCGACCAGCGCCCGGCTGAGGCTCAACTGCGTCTCGCGCCCGCCGCGCCCGAGCTGTGTCGTCAACACCGCGGCCAACTCGGGCTCGGCACCTTCAGGCACGAGTACGACCGCTGCTCGCCAGGCGCTGCGCGCCACCTCGTCGTCGGTGTCGGTCAGAAGCGCCCGGGTGATCGCAGGCCACGCCCGCCGGTCCCCGATCTTGGACAGCGTGTGCAACGCCTGGCTCCGTGCCTGCGCCCGCTCCGAACGGAGTTCACCGATGACCTTCGGGACAACCATCGACGACGAGTGGCGGGTGAGTGCCCACGTGAGCATGTCCCGCACGGAGAACTCTGGTTCGATCGCGCATCGTTCGAGGAGCGCGTCGACGAACCGCGGGTCCGGGGTCGTGCCTGCCGCCAGCGCTGCCCGCAGCCGCACTGACGCGCTGCCATTCCCGAGCCCCGGCAGCGGGCGCATCGTGTTCGTGTCGTCTTCCGGCATGGTCATGGACCACCTCCTCGGTCGCAGCGAAGACGTTGTCACCGTGTCAAGGTCAAGTGGCCGGGCCGTGGGATGGCCGCCCCTCTCGAGAGGTATCCGCGCCGAGAGGACGCCCGGACCGGCCGTTTCATCTGCCTGAGGTGAGGCGCGCACTCCTGGACTGGGCAGACTGCCGGGTTGTGCGGCCACCGCGCCGCAGGCGGAGGTGAGGTGGTGATGGTCGGGGTGCATGCGGACGTCGCAGTCATCGGTGCGGGGCCTGCCGGGGTCTTTGCGGCGTTGCGGGCGGCTCGGCTGGGTGCGCGGACCACGCTGGTGACCAGGGAGGCGACGGGCGGGATGGCCGCCGCGGACGGTCCCGTGCCGGTCCGCACGTTGGCGCAGGCCGCGCGGCTGAGTCGGGAGGCGCGCAACCTGCGCCGGTACGGCATCGACATGAGCGACGTCACGTTGAACTACGGGCGGCTGCTCGCGCGGGTGCGTGAGGTGGTCGCGGACGTCGGCAAGCACTCGTTGCTGCGCTCCGAGCTGCAGGACGCCGGCGTCGTCCTGTACGAGCAGGCCGGGACCGCCCACTTCGTCGACCCGCACACCATCGAGGCTGAGCACGGCGTCCGCGTCGAGGCGGACAAGATCATCCTCTGTGCGGGCGGCACGCACCGCCCGCTGCCGGTCCCGGGTGCGGAGCTGGCGGGTTCGCATCGCGACGCCTGGGCGCTGACCGCCGTCCCGGAGTCGCTGCTGGTGATCGGCGCAGGCGCGACCGGCGCCCAGGTCGCGTCCGTGTTCGCCGAGCTCGGCTCCCACGTGACGCTACTCGAAGCCGGTCCGCGCATACTCCCCACCGAGGACGAGGACGTCTCCCGGGCCATGGCCGCCGCGTTCCGCGCCTCAGGCATTGCGGTGCGGGAGGACTTCGGCCGCATCCGCGGGTTCGAGAAGGCACCCACCGGGGTGCGGATGGTCTTCGAGAAGAACGACGTCGTCGACTGCGTTGAGGCGACTGCGGCAGTCGTGGCGATCGGCTGGCTGGCCGACACCGCAGGCTTGAACCTGACGACCGCAGGCGTGGCGGTCACCGACCGCGGTTATGTGCGCGTCGATGAGCATCTGCGCACCACTGCGCCGCACGTGTTCGCCGCGGGGGACATCACCGGACGGCTCATGCTCGTGCCGCAAGCGGTGCAGGACGGCTACCTCGCCGCGACCAACGCCGTGCAGAACCGCGGCGCCACCCTCAGCACGCCGTCGTCGCCGATCGGCAGCTTCACCGACCCCGAATACGCCCAGGTCGGGCCCACCGAGGCGCAAGCGCGCCGTGATCGTGACGTGGTGGTCGCCACCGCGCCGTTCGCCGTGGCCGCCCGGCCGATCATCGATGGGCGCACGGACGGCTTCTGCAAGCTCATCGTCGATCGCGGCACCCACCAGATCCTCGCCTGCCACGTCGTCGGCGAGCGAGCCGTCGAGATCGCTCAGGTGGGCGCCGTCGCCATCGCCGCCGCGATGCCGCTTGAGCAGTTCATCCGGATCCCGTTGTCCTTTCCCACCTACACCAACGTGCTCGGTCGGGCCGCTGCCGACGCCGCCCGCCAGCTCGACCTGACGGACTTCTGGGACGCCCCGCAGTAGGTCCCGCACCCGACCGGCAGCTTCATCGGAGGATGACGGGGCATCGGTACGACGTGCGGGGCGAC
>DASWUV010000124.1:0-12664 GCA_036401495.1 Pseudonocardia sp.
CGGCGACCGCATCGTCGTCGGGGCCATGACGCCCTACTACGACATCATCCGCGACGACCTGATCCAGCAGCACGTCGCGCTGCTGGCCCAGGCCACGCAGACGGTGGCCGACAGCCAGGTGCGCCACCGCGGCACCCTGGGCGGCTCGCTGGCGCACGCCGACCCGGCAGGTGACCTCGGCGCGCCCGCGCTCGCGCTCGAGGCGGAGATGGTGATCACCGGCGCGTCGGGCAGTCGGACGGTGGCCGCGGCCGACTACTTCGTCGACTACTTCACCACCGCCATCGGCGAGGCCGAGATCCTCACCGAGATCCGGTTCCCCCGCTACACCGGATGGGGCAGCCACTACGAGAAGTTCAACCGCACCGCGCAGGCGTGGTCGATGTGCGCGGTCGCCGCGGCGGTGCGGGTGGACGGCGGGAAGATCGCCGAGGCCCGCGTCGGGCTCACCAACATGGGCACGACGCCGATCAGGGCCACCGGCGTCGAACAGGCCCTCGTCGGGCAGCCCGCCACAGCCGAGGCGATCAGGGCCGCCGCCGAACACGCCACGGAGGGCACGGCGGCACCGAGTGACGCGGACGCCGCGTCCGACTACCGTGAACATCTGGCCAAGGTGCTCACCGGTCGAGCGGTCACGGCAGCGGCAGGCTGACGTTCTCCTACGCGGACGCCTGCCCCGGCCGACCGGGGCAGGCGTTCGCCGTACTCAGGAGGTTCGAGCATGCAGTTGGAGAACAAGTTCACGATCGACGCGCCGATCGAGAAGGCGTGGACGGCGCTGAACACCCCGCAGACGATCGCGCCCTGCTTCCCCGGTGCGACCCTCACCGAGTACGAGGGCGACTCGTTCACCGGCACCGTCAAGGTCAAGCTCGGCCCGATCTCCCTGACCTACAAGGGCAAGGGCACCTACAAGGAGCGCGACGACGCCAACCACCGTGTCGTCATCGACGCCACCGGCCGCGACTCGCGCGGGAACGGCACGGCCGAGGCGACCGTCGTCGGCACGATGGTCGCTGACGGGCCGGACAAGACGGCCGTCACGATGGTCACCGACATGAAGATCACCGGGCGGCCCGCGCAGTTCGGCCGCGGTGTGATCTCCGACGTCGCCGACAAGATCATCGGCCAGTTCGCCTCGTGCGTGGCGTCCAAGCTGCAAGCGGAGGAAGCACCCGCGCAGGAGACCGGCGTCGAGAGTGTGGAGGAGACCGCGCAGGTGCCCGCGACCGTCTCCGCCGCCGGAGCCGCGGCCGGTGCCGCGGCCACCAACGGCTCTGCGGCGAGCGGACCCGCCGTCTCGTCGGCCCCGGCCGTGCCCAGCGGCTCCGAGTTGCCTGCGACGACCCCCGCGGTGCCTCCCACGACCACGCCCGCGCCGACGTCCACCCCGACGTCGACTGCTCCGATGAAGAGCGAGATCGACGCGATCGACCTGCTCGACACGGCGGGTGCGCCCGTGCTCAAGCGCCTCGCGCCGGTGCTCGGCGGCGGCGTGCTGCTCCTGCTGATCGTCCTACTGGTCCGCCGGATTCGCTCCTAAACCCGGCCCCTGGACGATCTTGGCCAAGGCGACGGCCTTCGCGTCGTCGTCTTTGCCTGCGGGGTCCGTGACGACCTGGACGGTGCAGTCGCGGGTGCCTGCCGCGAACTCGACCTGCCCGCGCCGCCCAGCGAGCGCATGCCGTCACCCAGCGGCCGCTCCGGCCCCAGGGCGGGGTCCCAGGCGCGCAGGCTGTCGACGGCGGTGCCCGATGCCGCCGCCTGCCTGCACCGGCTGTGGCACGCCGTCACAGGGATCGGCGTTCTGCACGAGCTGCGGCACGCCTGCCCGCTGAGGTGCACAGGCCTCGGCCTTCCGCGCGAACGGCGGTGCGCCCGCGCGGCGCCGCGGGCGGCAGGATGGCGCGATGCGTCCTGGACGGTTCAACGCGCTCACCGATGTCGCGGGTCTTCGGGTCGGACACGCGCAGGTCGCGGGCGGGCTGTCGGGCACGACCGTGGTGCTGGCTCCCGCGGAGGGCGCCGTCGCGGGCGCCGACGTGCGCGGCGCCGCGCCCGGCACGCGCGAGACCGATCTCCTGCTGCCGGGCAATACCGTCGCGCGGGTGCACGCGATCGTCCTGTCGGGCGGATCGGCGTACGGACTGGCCGCCGCGCATGGCGTGATGGAGCGGCTGGAGGCGGCGGGCATCGGGTTTCCGGTGCCGGGCGGGGTGGTGCCGATCGTGCCTGCGGCGGTCGTGTTCGACCTCGGCCGCGGCGGCTCGTTCGGCGTGCGCCCCGACGCGTCGACGGGTGCGGCGGCCTACGACGCCGCGACCGAAGGGTCCGTGGCCCAGGGCGTTGTCGGCGCGGGCACCGGCACGGTGGTGGGCGGCCTCAAGGGCGGGGTGGGCACGGCGAGCGCCGTCCTCGAGAGCGGGGCCGTCGTGGCCGCGCTGGTCGTGCTGAACGCCGTCGGCTCGGCGGTCGACCCCACGACCGGCTTCCCGTACGGACTGCGGTGGGCGCTCTCCGGCGAGTTCCCTGCGCTGGAGCCCGCCCCCGCAGGCGAGGGGGCACCCCCGACGCCGGGCACCGCGACGACCCTCGCCGTCGTCGCCACCGACGTCACCCTGGACAAGGCGGGCGCCGCGCGACTGGCGACCATGGGCCACGACGGCCTGGCCCGCGCCATCGTCCCCGCGCACACCGCGATGGACGGCGATACGATCTTCGGCCTCGCCACGTGCGCCCGCCCCGCCCCGACGCTGCCGGAGCTGTTCGCGCTGCAGTCGGCGGCGGCCGAGGTTGTCACCCGCGCCCTCGTACACGGGCTGCTGGCGGCCGAGGCCGTGACGACACCGGCCGGGACCTGGCGCAGCTTCCGATGATCCGCGCGTCAGCCGCCTGCGAAGGGCGGGAGGACGTCGAGGGTGGCGGCGTCGGCGAGGGGTGCGGTGCGGTCGCGGACGGCCACCTCGTCGAGCAGATAGCTGCAGCGCTGGAGCACCGTGGCCAGTTCGGGACCGTGCTCGGCGCGGACCGCGTCCAGCAGGTCGTCGACGGTGGCTGCGGACGACACCTGGATCTTGTCGACCTCGACGCCCGCCGCCGCCCGCGCGGCCGCAAAGTAGCGCACCGTGATCGTCGTGGTGGTCATCGCGGACATTCTGCCTATCCTCCGATCGCGCTCATCGGTCGGTCGGGCTGCAGGAAGCTGGGATCGTTGATGCCGTGGCCCGCGAGCTTGCCCCACATGGCCGAACGCCAGGTCTCGGCGATCTCGTGGTCGGCCGCCCCGCCGCGTAGGAGTACCCGCAGGTCGGTCTCGGTGCGGGCGAACAGGCACGAGCGGATCTGGCCGTCGGCCGTCAGCCTGGTGCGGTCGCAGGCGCCGCAGAACGGCCGGGTCACCGACGCGATCACGCCGACGACCGCAGGTCCGCCGTCGACGAGCCAGCGTTCGGCGGGCGCGCCACCCCGTTCGGTGGGGTCGGGCGTGAGGGTGTGCTCCGCCCGCAGCATCGCCATGATCTCCCCGGCCGTGACCATCTCGCTCCGCTGCCAGCCGTGCTGGGCGTCGAGCGGCATCTGCTCGATGAAGCGCAGCTCGTAGCCGTGCTCGACGGCGAACCGCAGCAGAGGCACGGCCTCGTCGTCGTTGACGCCGCGCAGCAGCACCGTGTTGATCTTGGTCGGGTCGAGCCCGGCGGCGCGTGCGGCGGCCAGCCCGTCGAGGACGTCGGAGAGGCGGTCGCGGCGGGTGATCGCGGCGAACCGGTCGGCGCGGAGCGTGTCCATCGAGACGTTGAGCCGGTTGACCCCGGCCTTCGCCAGCGCCTCCGCGCGCCGGGCGAGGCCGACGCCGTTGGTGGTCAGCGAGATGTCCGGGCGGGGCGACAGTGCCGCGGACGACGCGATGATCTCTTCGAGCCCCCGGCGCAGCAGCGGCTCGCCGCCGGTGAACCGGAGCTCGAGGACGCCGAGGTCGCGCACCGCGATCGTGATCAGCCGCACGAGCTCGTCGTCGGTGAGCTGCTCGGCTTTGGGCATCCAGTCCAGGCCCTCGGCGGGCATGCAGTAGGAGCAGCGCAGGTTGCAGCGGTCGGTCAGGGAGATGCGCAGGTCGGTGGCGACGCGCCCGAAAGTGTCGACGAGGCGGGGGTCGGGGGGTCGGGCGGGGTCGCCGAGGGGCGCGCTCCGCAGCGCGGGCAGGCCCAGTTCGGTTGCCGTCACTACACGAGCGTAACCACAGGAACGGATCTCCAACCCCCGCCCGACCAGGGCCGATAGGCCACTCCGCAGGCACGGCGTCGCTGGCGGATCCGCGCCGCAGATGCCGATCCTGCTCCCGTCTGCGGCTGACCAAAGGGTGAGTCGTGCATCTCGCCACGGTGAGTCGTGCATCTCGCCACGGTGAGTCGTGCGGCTGGTCACGGCGAGTTGGAGATTTCGGCACGCAGGTGCCCGAGAGCGCGGTGAGTCGTGCTGCTGGTCACGGCGAGTTGGGGATCTCGGCACGCAGGTGCCCTACGACCTACTCCTCCTGTGCAACTGCTCACAGCAGTGCGCCTCACCCGTGTCCAGTTGCCCGACTCGCCGTGCCGAGATGCACGACTCACCCGCATGGGGCGCCCGACTCGCCGTGCCCGACTGCACGACTCACGTGTGGCGGGCGAGCTCCTGGCGGGCGACCGTGCGCAGGTGCACCTCGTCCGGCCCGTCGGCCAGGCGCAGTGCGCGCGCCCAGGTGTAGAACGCGGGCAGCGGCGTGACGTCGGTGATGCCGCCGCCGCCGTGGATCTGGATCGCCCTGTCGACCACCGCGCACGTCATGCGCGGGCACTGCACCTTGATCGCGGCGATCTCCGTGGCCGCGCCCTTCGCGCCGAAGCGGTCGATCAGCCAGGCCGTCTTGAGCACCAGCAGCCTGGCCTGCTCCACCTCGATCCGCGACTGGGCGATCTGCTCGCGGACCACGCCCTGCTCGGCCAGCGGGCGGCCGAACGCCACGCGGGACTGCGCCCGCCGCACCATCAGGTCGATCGCCCGCTCGGCCATCCCGATCAGCCGCATGCAGTGGTGGATCCGGCCGGGCCCCAGGCGCGCCTGGGCGATCGCGAACCCGCCGCCCTCCTCGCCCAGCAGGTTGGTCACCGGCACCCGCACGTCGCGCAACGCCAGCTCGGAGTGCCCGTGCTGGTCCTGGTAGCCGAACGTGGGCAGATGCCGGACGATCTCCAGCCCCGGCGTGTCGCGGGGCACGAGCACCATCGACTGCTGGCGGTGCGCCACGGCGTCGGGGTCGGTCTTCCCCATCACGATGAAGATCTTGCAGCGCTCGTCGGCCGATCCGGAGATCCACCACTTGCGGCCGTTGATCACGTAGTCGTCGCCGTCGCGGACGATGCTCGTCTGGATGTTGGTGGCGTCCGACGACGCGACGTCCGGCTCGGTCATCGCGAACGCCGAGCGGATCTCGCCCGCCAACAGCGGCTCCAGCCACTGCTCCTTCTGCTCGGGCGTACCGAACAGGTGCAGCGTCTCCATGTTGCCGGTGTCCGGCGCCTGGCAGTTGATCGCTTCAGGCGCGATGTCCGGCGACCAGCCTGTGACCTCCGCGACCGCGGCGTACTCCAGGTTCGACAGCCCCGACACCGCGGGCAGGAACAGGTTCCACAGACCGCGCGACCGCGCTTCGGCCTTCAGCTCCTCGACGACCGGCGGCAGCTCCCACTCGCCGGGCGTGCCCCGTCGTTGCGCCCGGAACTGCGCGTAGGGCGCTTCCGCGGGAAGGATCTTCTCCTCGAGGAAGGCGTGCATGCGTTTCGTGTAGTCGTCGGCCACAGCGCTGGGTGCGAAGTCCACGGCCTGCACTCAACCACACCAGGCCCCCCAACTGGTCAAACTCGCAATCGCGGAAATAGGATCCGCGCCGTGCCGCAGTTCAGGATCGCCGACGCCGCCCGCTTGCTGGGCGTCAGCGACGACACCGTGCGGCGTTGGGTGGAGGCGGGCGCGCTGCCGGTGCGGTCCGACGCGTCCAACCGCAAGGTCATCGACGGTGCCGCCCTCGCCGCGTTCGCGCGCGAGCACGCCCAGAGCCCCCCCGACCCGTCCGACGTCCAGCGCTCCGCACGCAACCGGCTGGTCGGCGTCGTCACGTCGGTCATCTCGGACAAGGTCATGTCCCAGGTCGAGATGCAGTGCGGCCCGCACCGCGTCGTGTCGCTCATGTCCACCGAGGCCGTCGGGGATCTCGGTCTGGAGCCCGGTGTGCTGGCCGTGGCCGTCATCAAGTCGACGAACGTCGTCGTCGAGACTCCCGGAGGAAACTCGTGAAGATCCGTGCACTAGCCGTGATCGGAGCGGCGGCGACGCTGCTGCTCGCCGCATGCGGAGGGGGGAGCAGCACCGGCTCGTCGGCGTCCCCGACGTCCGCGGCCCCCGCCGCGAAGACGCTGACTGTGCTCGCCGCGGCGTCGCTGACCGAGTCGTTCACCGCGCTCGGCAAGCAGTTCGAGACCGACCACCCCGGCGTCACGGTCAAGTTCAACTTCGCGGGCTCCTCGGACCTCGCGCAGCAGATCGTCCAGGGCGCGCCGGCCGACGTCTTCGCCGCCGCGAGCGACGCCACGATGAAGACCGTCACGGACGCGGGCGCCACCGCGGCGCCCCCCGTCACGTTCGCCAAGAACGTCCTGCAGATCGCCACGCCGCCGGGCAACCCCAAGGGCATCGCGACGTTCGCCGACCTGGCCAAGCCCGACCTCAAGGTCATCGTCTGCGCCGTGCAGGTGCCCTGTGGCGCGGCGGCCGCCAAGATCGAGAAGGCTACGAAGGTCACGCTCAAGCCGGTGAGTGAGGAGTCCGACGTCAAGTCCGTGCTGTCGAAGGTCGAGAGCGGGGACGCGGACGCGGGGCTGGTCTACGTCACCGACGTCAACTCGGCGGGTACCAAGGTGCAGGGCGTGAACTTCCCCGAGGCGTCCCAGGCGTCGACCAACTACCCGATCGCCGTGCTGAAGAACGCTCCGGAAGCCGACCTCGCCAACCAGTTCGTCACGGTCGTGACCGGTGAGCTCGGCCAGAAGACCCTCGCGCAGGCAGGCTTCGGCAAGGCGTGAGCGTGGCGCGGCAGCCCGGTCGCGAACGGGGGATCGGGCTGCCGTGGGTCCTGTGGATCCCCGCCGCGTTCGGGTTCGCGCTGATCCTCCTGCCCGTCCTCGGACTGCTGATACGGGCGCCGTGGTCGCGGATGCCCGAGCTGCTGCTGTCGGACGCGGCGCTCGACGCCCTGCGGCTGTCGCTGGAGACCGCCGCGTTCTCCACGGCGTTGTGCATCGTGCTCGGCGGCCCGCTCGCGGCGGTGCTGGCTCGCGGCGGCCTCCCTGGCCTCGCGTTCTTCCGTTCCGTCGTGTTGCTGCCGCTCGTGCTGCCCCCGGTCGTCGGGGGGCTCGCGCTGCTGTTCCTGTTGGGGCGCACCGGGTTGGTCGGGCGCGTGCTCAATCTCTGGTTCGGCGTGACGATCCCGTTCACGACAGCGGCGGTGGTCCTCGCGCAGACGTTCGTGGCGCTGCCCTTCCTCGTGGTGAGCCTGGAGGGTGCGCTGCGCACGGCCGGGCAGCGCTACGAAGCGGTGGCGGCGACGCTGGGGGCGTCGCCGACGCTGGCCTTCCGGCGGGTCACCGTGCCGCTCGTGCTGCCGGGCCTCGTTTCGGGGACGGTGCTGGCGTTCGCGCGGTGCCTCGGCGAGTTCGGGGCGACCACCGCGTTCGCGGGCAGCCTGCAGGGCACCACACGCACCCTTCCGCTCCTGGTGTACCTGGAGCGGGAGGTCGACACGGACGCGGCCGTCGCGCTGTCGCTGGTGCTGGTCGTGGTGGCGGTCGTGGTGATCGCGGTCGCCCGGCCGCGCGGGTCGGCGGGGCTGCAGTGAGCGAAGGCCTCGACGCGCACGTCGTCGTCCGGCGCGCCACCTTCACCCTCGACGTGCGGATCACGGCCGAGCCGGGCGAGGTGCTGGCGGTGCTGGGCCCGAACGGCGCGGGCAAGTCCACGCTGCTCGGCGTGCTCGCGGGCCTCCTGCAGCCCGACGAAGGGTATGTGCGGCTCGGCGACGCCGACGTCAGCGACGTTCCGCCGCACCGGCGCGGGGTCGGGCTGCTCGCCCAACAGGCGCTGCTCTTCCCGCATCTGACGGCGCTGGCCAACGTCGCGTTCGGCCCCCGCGCGCAGGGTGTTGCGCGGCAGGAGGCCGAAGCGCGCGCCCGCGAGCTGCTGGGCGCCGTCGACGCCGAGGCGCTGGCCGCACGGCGCCCTTCGCAGATGTCCGGTGGCCAACAGCAGCGGGTGGCGCTGGCCAGGGCGCTCGCACCAGGGCCTCGTCTGCTGCTGCTGGACGAGCCCCTGGCCGCGCTCGACGTCGACGCCGCGCCCGCGATGCGCTCGCTGTTGCGCCGGGTGGTGCGGGACCGCAAACAGACCGCCCTGCTCGTCACGCACACGGCGCTCGACGCGCTCGTGCTCGCCGACCGCGTCGTGGTGCTGGGCGACGGGGCTGTGGTCCAGGAAGGCCCGACGCGGGAGGTGCTCGCCCGTCCGCGCAGCGCCTTCACCGCCCGGATCGCCGGGCTCGACCTCGTGCCGGGCATCGCGGTCGACGGGAGCCTGCGCACCACCGACGGGCTGACGGTCGCGGGCCGGGCTGCCGACGTCGAGGAAGGAGAACCCGCGGTCGCGGTGTTCTCCCCCTCAGCCGTGGCGGTGTACCCGGATCCGCCGACGGGCAGCCCGCGCAACGTCCTGCCGGTGCGGCTCGCGGGGGTGGAGCCGATCGGCGATCTCGTCCGGCTGCGGGCGGCGGCGCGCCCGGGCGGCCCGGCGTGGGTGGAAGGGCTCGCCGCCGACGTCACCGCGGAAGCCGTGGCCGACCTCGCCGTCGAGCCGGGGGCCGACCTGTGGTTCGTGGTGAAGGCCGCCGAGGTCGGCATTCACGGCGTCGTCCCCCGAAGATCGCCATAAAGGGGACGTGAGCTGTGTCTGCGCACCCCATGTCCCGGTAACGGCGATCATCGTTCGAACGGGGCCTTGACGGGGCTGTTGTCCCAGCTCAGCGGCTGCGCCACCCGATCGTGTGCCTGGCCTCGCTCCGGCGACGACCGTACCGTCGCGCCCCGTGGTGCGAGCGCTGTCCCCCTTCGCCGTCGTGGTGATCACGATCCTGCTGATCGGCACGACGCCCGCGGTGGCCGACGACACCCAGGGCTACATCGTCCGCACCGCCACCGCGCTCGCGGTCACCACCGTGGCGAACGGTGTCGGCGCGCAGCCCCTCCTCACGTACTCCAGCGCGTTCCGAGGCTTCGCCGCGCGCCTGTCCACCGGCCAGGTCCAGCGGCTGTCGGCGCTCCCGGGGGTGCTCGGCGTCGAGCCGGATGGCACCGCGGCCGTCGATCCGCGCCCGCTCACCGCAGGCACCCCGGCCGACCCGCCCAACTGGGGCCTCGACCGCATCGACCAGCGCACGCTCCCGCTCGACGGGCGCTTCACCGCGCGCGCGACGGGGCGGGGCGTCACGGTGTACGTGCTCGACACCGGCGTCGACACGACCCACCCCGACTTCGGCGGCCGGGCCACCCAGCCCGCCAACTTCGTCGACGCGACGAAGGGCGACTGCGACGGGCACGGCACCGTCGTCGCGGGCATCGCCGCGTCCGCCGGGCACGGGGTGGCCAGGGCGGCGAAGATCGTCTCGGTGAAGGTGCTCGACTGCAACGGCTCGGGCACGCTGAGCCACCTCCTCGCGGGCATCGACTGGGTGGCGGCCCACCACGCGGGCCCGTCCGTGGCGGTGATGTCGTGGAGCTACGGGCCGTCCGCGGCGCTGTCGTCCGCGGTCGCCGCGCTCGTGAATGGGGGCGTGTTCGTGGCGACCTCCGCGGGCAACACCGGCGGCGACGATTGCAGGGCCACCCCGCGGGCGGCGCCGGGGGTGTTGGTGGCCGCCAACTCGACGATCGACGACCGGCGCGCGCCGTCGTCGTCGAGCGGCGCCTGTATCGGCGTGTACGCGCCGGGCACGCACATCGTCGCCCCGGTTCCGGGCGGCGGGTACGCGTCGTACTCGGGCACGTCCATGGCCGCGCCGCACGTGGCAGGCGTCGCGGCGCTCTACAAGTCGGCCAAGGGCGACGCGCCCAGCGCCACCGTGAAGCAGTGGATCATCGCCCACGCCACGCCGAACGTGATCAGCGGCGACCCGGCGGGCACGGCGAACCGCCTGCTGAACACCGGCGGCCTGTAGGCCCGTGCGCGGAAAACGTCGCCAGAGCGACGTTTTCCGCGCACGGGGTCAGGCGTACTTGCTCATCACGTGCTTCACCCGCGTGTAGTCCTCCAGCGAGTAGCCCGACAGGTCCTTGCCGTAGCCGCTCTCCTTGAACCCGCCGTGGGGCATCTCGGCGACGAGCGGGATGTGGCAGTTGATCCACACGCACCCGAAGTCCAATGCGCGCGACAGGCGGATCGCGCGCGAGTGGTCGGTCGTCCACACGCTCGACGCCAGCCCGTACGACGTGCCGTTGGCCGCCGCGATCGCCTCGGTCTCCGAGCCGAACGACTGCACGGTGATCACCGGCCCGAAGACCTCGTTCTGGACGATCTCGTCCCCGTCGGTGAGGCCTGCGATGACCGTCGGCGGGTAGAACCACCCCGGCCCGTCGGCGGGGGAGCCGCCGCACAGCACCCGCGCCGACGACGGCACGCGCGACACCAGCCCCGACACCTTCGCCATCTGGTCGGGGTTGTTCAGCGGCGGGATGTAGAAGTCCTCCGACCCCTCCTCCTCGTCACGGGAGAAGCGCACGCCCGCGGCCTCTGCGGCCAGCGCGTCGGCCAGCTCCACCGCGATCGACTCGTGGACGATCACCCGGGTGGCCGCCGTGCAGTCCTGGCCCGCGTTGAAGAACCCCGCGACCGCGATGTCCGCGGCGGCGGCGGCGATGTCGGCGTCCTCGAAGACGACGACGGGCGCGTTGCCGCCCAGCTCCAGGTGCACCCGCTTGACCCGGGGGGCCGCGGCCGCCGCGACCTCCTTGCCCGCCCGGACGCTGCCGGTGATCGCCACCATGGCCGGGATGTCGTGGTCGACCATCGCGGCGCCGGTCGACCGGTCGCCGCACACCACGTTGAGCACCCCCGGCGGCAGGACTTCGGCCGCGAGCTCGGCGAGCCGGACCGTCGACGCGGGCGTGGTGTCCGAGGGCTTGAGCACCATCGTGTTGCCCGCCGCCAGCGCGGGCCCGATCTTCCAGACCGCCATCATCATCGGGTAGTTCCACGGCGCCACCGACCCGATCACGCCCAGCGGCTCCCGGCGGATCGACGAGCTGTGGCCCTCCAGGTACTCCGCGGTCGCCCGGCCTTCGAGGTTGCGCGCCGCGCCCGCGAAGAAGCGCAGCTGGTCGACCATCGGGATGATCTCCTCCGACGCCGTCAGCCCGACCGGCTTGCCGGTGTTCTGCGCCTCCAGCTCGACCAGCTCCGCGGCGTGCTCCTCGACCGCCGCGGCGAACGCGAGCAGGCCGTTCATCCGCTCGGCGGGGGTGGTCGCGCCCCAGCCGCCCGTGCCGTCGTCCCCCAGGAACGCCCGCAGCGAGCTCTTGTAGGCCGCGTCGATGTCCGCGGGGCCGGACAGCGGCGACGTGGCGTACACCTCGCCCGTCTTCGGGTCGCGGATGTCGAGCGTGCGCCCGTCGGCCGCCGGAGCAGGCTTGCCGTCGATGATGTTGTGGAACGTGCGCATGATCCCCTACTTGGTTGTGGCGCCGGCGGAGCCGCCGGACAGCCGGTTGGCCAGGTACACCGGTAGCACGGACACGACCACCAGCACCACCGCCGCCACGTTGACGATCGGCGCCTGGTTCGGGCGGAACAGGTTCTGGAAGATCCACAAGGGGAGCGTCTGCAGGCCGGGGCCCGCGGTGAAGGTCGTCACGATGATCTCGTCGAAGGACAGGGCGAACGCCAGCAAGGCACCGCCGAACAGTGCGCCGCGCAGGGCCGGGAGCGTCACCCGCCACCACGTCGTCCACGGCGTCGCCCCGAGGTCCAACGACGCCTCCTCAGCGGAACTGCCCATCCGCCGCAGCCGCGCCGAGGCGTTGTTCACCACGATGACGATGCAGAACGTGGAGTGCCCGACGATCAGCGTGAAGAACGTCAGGCCGCCCAGCGCCTGCGTGAACAGGGTGTTCAGCGCGATCCCGGTGACGATGCCGGGCAGCGCGATCGGCAGCAGCACCAGCAGCGAGACGGCGTCGCGGCCGAAGAACTCGTAGCGCACCAACGCCATCGACGCGAGCGTGCCCAGCACGGCGGCGATCGCCGCGGCGCCCACCGCGACCTCCACCGAGGTCGCGACGGCCGCGCGCACACCCTCGTTCGTCGCAGCGGCCTGCCACCAGCGCAGCGTGTAGCCGGGGGGCGGCCACGCGAACGTCACGCTCGTGGAGAACGAGTTGAGCAGCACCAGCACCAGTGGCACGTAGATGAACGTGAGCACGGCCGCCGCGGCGAGGCGCAGGAGCCAGCGGGCCGTTCCCGACAGGATCACGTTCTGTCCCCCGGCCCCGAAGATCGCCGTATCGGGGACCTGAGCTGCGTCAGCGCACCC
>DASWUV010000125.1:0-9042 GCA_036401495.1 Pseudonocardia sp.
GGCCGAACCTGGCCAGCAGATGCCAGACCCGTTTGAGGTCCTGGTCCGCGTAACGGCCGGACTGCCACGCGGTGCCCAGCGCGGGCGGATCGAGCACGCCGTCGACGGCGAGCTGCGCGCCGAGAGCGGTGGACCGGGGTCCGCGGTAGTCGGGGTAGCGGCCCAGCTCGGCCACCGTCATCCGGAAACCGGCGTACAATTCCACGGGGCAACCCAGCCGTCGAGCCGCGGACTCGACGGCGGTCCCGCGGTGGCCCGGGTCGAGCACCACCGCTTCGACGTCGCGGTCCAACCGGACCGGCCCATGGACGTGGGCTTCGACGTAGTCGTTCAGCGGATCGTCGGGAGGCTGCGCGTCGGCGAGCGCGATCAGGCCCATCCGGTCGGCGACGCCGAAGTGCGTCGGGGAGAAGACGCTGTCGGGGTGGCAGAAGGTCGTACGGGGCAGCACCGTGGCGCGCAGGCGTAGGTGCGCCGAGCCGAACCGGGGCGCCCCACCCACCGGGTCGGTCCGGAAGTTCAGCGTGCCGTAGATCGGGCGGAGTTCTGGGGGCTGGTCGTCGTAGGCGCCGCCGAACAGGCGCTGCTCCCACCGCCAACGGTCGCCGCCGGGGTGGGCGGCCAGCCCACCGTTGCTGGTCCCGGTGACGAACTGGCTGCGGTAGACCCCGTCGCGAGCCAGCGCCGCCATGACGAGCAGGCCGTCGCGCGTCGGGCGGTCCGGATGGAAGTTGACGGTGACGCGCAGCCGACCCTCGACCGGCGGGCCTGCCGACAACCGGGCCACGTGCCGCACGGCGTGTTCGTGAGCCGGAGGCAGCGAAGCGCAAGAGGCAAGGTCCGCCGGGGCCGGCGGCTCGCGTCGATCATGCCCAGCTGAGGCCTTGACAAGGGGTCGCCGCCGAAGCACGATCCCAACACCGCGAACCATACGGGTCTTTTAAGCGGGCACGGGTCGAGTGGCCCACGGCGCAGTCGCGACGGCACGGCCATGAGCCGTGGACGTCGAGGCGGAAGACCCGGCAGTACTGCGTACGGCCATTGCGATACAACGAGGTGCCCCAATGAACCTGCCGAGTGACTCGTCCGTCGATCGCGTACATCGCCCGCTGAGCCGATTCGGACAGTTTTCGATCCTGCTCGTGGCGTTCGTATGGATCTTCGAGGCGTCGGCCGTCGCGCCCATCCTGGGCCAACTCGCGGCGGACTTCCCCGGAACGTCCACCCTGAAGATCCAACTGGTCTCCAGCGCCGTGTTCTTCACGTCGATCATCATGAGTGTCGTCGCAGGCGCGCTGGCCCGGCGTTTCGACCGGAAACGCCTCGTCGTCATCGGCCTGCTCGTGTACGGCATCACCGGCATGCTGCCCGCGCTCGCGCAGAACATCGACCAGATCATCTTCCTCCGCCTGCTGACCGGCATAGGCGTCGGCTTGGTCCTGCCCATGCCGAACATCATCATCTCGGAGCGGTACAGCGGCAACGCTCGCGAGCGGTTGCTCGGCCTCGCGACCGCCGTCGCCAACGTGGCCAACGTGATCAACAGCGTGATCGTCGGCTTCATCCTGCTCCTCGGCTGGCGCTACGCCTTCCTGTCGTTCGCGATCGTCCTGGTCATCATGCTGGTCCAGGTCTTCGGCCTGCCCGCGTCACCGCCCCCGCGGCACGTGTCCGCGGGTCCGCGCCTGGGGCCGAACATCTGGGCGCTCCCCGCGAAGGTCTGGGGCCTGGCGCTGTTCATGATCGCGAACTGGGCCATCTTCCAGACCAACATCCTCAACATGGCGTTCTTCATGCAGTCCGAGCACCTCGGTGCTCCCTGGACCCTCGGGATCGCGATCGCCCTGCCCGCGCTGGGCAGCATCATCACGGGCGGGCTCTTCGCCCGGCTGCACGGTCTCCTCGGCCGCTACCTGGCCGCCGCCGGCCTCGTGGTCTTCTGCCTGGGCTTCTTCCTCCTCGCCAACGTCCACTCGCTCGGCGAGCTGATGCTGGCCAACATCGTCATCGGCCTCGGCAGCGGCGTCCTCGTGCCCCTGATCCTCTACTGGACGACCCAGGCCGTCGACGAGGAGCGCCACGAGGTCGCGCTCGGCGTCGTCTCCGGATGCATCCACGTCGGCTTCATCGTCGCCCCGTTCGCGCAGGCGGCGCTGGCCGCGACGATCGGGAACCCCGACGTCCGCGTGCTCTTCTTCGTAGAAGCCATCGTGCTCGCGGTTGCGGCTCTGGTTGCGGCGGCGTTGAGCATCGCCCGCGTCCGCCAGACGGCGTAGTCGGACGGCAGCAGTTGATCGTCGTGACCGGTGCCTCCACGGGCATCGGCGCGACGACGACCCGCGCGCATGCACGCGCTCGTCAACAGCGCAGGGAGCCAAGTGAACGCCTGACCACGCCGTCATGCCAGGCTTGAGACGTGGAACCGTCGCAACGACCCGCCGAAGGAGCGCACGGTTGAGAACCCTGCTGGTGGTCGGCGCCGGGCCCGGTCTCGGCACCGCGGTCGCGCTGCGGTTCGCCCGCGAGGGCTATGCCGTCGGGCTGATCAGTCGCACCGCCGCCTCCGTCGCGGACGCGCTGCGGCACCTGCGGGCCGACGGCGCGACCGTGTACTCCACCCAGGCCGACGTGACCGACGAACGGGCGCTGCGCACGGCGCTGGACCGGACCGTCGAGGAACTCGGGACACCCGCCTGCGCCGTCTACAACGCGGCGCTGATCCGACCCGACGAGCTGGGCGCACTGACCGCGGCAGGCCTGCACCAGGCCTTCGGCGTCAACGTGGTCGGGGCCGCGATCACCGCCGACCACCTCGGAGCGACCATGGTCGCCCACGCTCCCTCGTCGTTGCTCATGAGCGGCGGCATGCCTGCGCCGGTCGCCGCGTACACGAGCCTGTCGATCGGCAAGTCCGCCCTGCGCACCTTGGCGGCCGTGATCGACGAGCAGTACGGGCCGCAGGGCCTCCACGCTGCGACCGTGACGATCTGTGGCCCGATCGCCGCCGGGTCCCGCTTCGACCCGACGGAGATCGCCGACCACTACTGGGCGCTGCACAACCAGGAGCGCGACCAGTGGGCACTCGAGCTGGTCTACGAGGGCCCCGACGACATCACGCTGCGACGGCCCGAGCAGGGTCCCTGAGCGCTCCCGTCACTCCGCGGCACGTTCGAGCGAGGGGCGCAGGCTCGTCAACGCCTCCATCTGCGCTGACTGCTCGACGACGTCGCTCGCCGCGACCCGCACGACGACGTGCCGCGCACCAGCACGCACGTACGCGGACAGCTTGTCCCCCACCACTTCCGCGGGACCGTAGGCGATGGCCTGGATGGTGGCCAGTTGCTCCAGCGTCAACCCGTACACGCTCGCGGCGTACTCGGCCATGCGCGCGCGGCCCTGCTCCAGCGTGTCGGTGATGATCACCGAAGCGAAGAACCCGGCGGTGACGGCGCTCGGCGGCCGCCCCGCCGCAGCGGCCGCTGCGCGCACCGCGGCCAGTCCGCGCCCGTAGCCCTCCGCGCTGGTGGTGTAGGGCAGCCAGCCGTCGTAGCTCCGACCGGCTCGGGCCAGCGCGGTGTCCGACGCCCCGCCGAGCCAGACCGGCGGCCCACCCGCCCGGCACGGCGGCAGGGCAGGCGGAAGCGTGTCGAAGTCCATCGTCGTGCGGTGGAAGGAACCCTGGTCGTCGGGTTGGCGCCACAGGCGTCGCCAGAGGTCCACGGTCTCGTCGAGCCGGGCGAAGCGCTTCGGCCACGGTACCTGCGACCAATGGTGTACGGGCTCGCCGAACCGGCCAGGGAACCCGGCGCCCACGGCAAGCACGAGTCGCCCGTTGGAGAGGTGGTCGATCGTCGCCAGCGTCTGCGCAGCCAGGACGGGGCGGCGCAGCACGGGAAGCAGCGTGGCCGTCCCGAGCAGGAGCCGTTGCGAGGTCGCCGCGACCGCGGCCAGGACAGCCAGCGCCTCGAGACGCGGGGTCAGCAGGCTGTCGTTCACCCAGACCGACGAGTACCCCAGTTCCTCGGCGCGCGAGGCGAAGCGGAGCACGGAAGCAGAACCGGATGCGGTCCACTGCGTGCGCGATGTCGGGAGGAGGATTCCGAGGTCCACGGGTGCAGGCATGCGGGGAGCCTGGGGCCGACGCGACGGTCGGACAATTCCCTGCAGGGAATGGCTCCCTCCTACGCCGGGTGCTAGACCTGCGACGGTGGAGATCGCCGAGGACGTGCGCCGCTACCGGACCTTGCGGCGGTTGAGCCAGCTGGAGCTCGCCCTGCGGGCAGGCACCACCCAGCGGCACCTCAGCTTCATCGAGAGCGGCCGCTCGAAGCCCGGCCGGGACGTGGTCCTGCGCATCGCCACGTCCCTGGACCTCACCCTGCGCCAGCGCAACACTTTGCTGCTGCGCGCGGGCTATGCACCCGCCTACTCCGAGGCGCCACTGGACGGCGACGCGGTCGCACCGGCCATGGAAGCCCTCGGGCACATCCTCGACGGCCACCTGCCCTACCCCGCGATGATCGTCGACCGGTACGGGGACATCGTCGCCGCGAACCGGGCGTTCACGTTCCTGCTCGCCGAGACACCTGCCGCGCTCCGCACCAACGCCTACCGCGCGGCGCTGCATCCACAGGGCATGGCGGCGCGCATCGACAACTTCGACGTCTGGGCCCAGCACGTCCTGCACAACCTGGACGCGGCGCTCCGCCTTGCGCCCGACGAGCGGCTCGCCGCGCTGCGGTGCGAGCTCGCCGAGCTCGTCCCGGCGAGCGAACCGGCGTCCGGTCTCGGGTTCGCCGTGCCGCTGGTGCTCCGGACCGCCGTCGGCACACTCCGGCTGATGACGACGGTCAGCACGTTCGCGACGGCCGTCGACGTGACCCTGTCCGAGCTGAAGCTGGAAGCGTTCCTGCCCGCCGACCGGACGACGACGCAGCGGCTGGCCCGCGTGCAGACCGCCGCCACGACGGTCGACGACGACTGAGCGCGCGCGGCCTGCCATTCGGCCCCCGGTGACCGTCCCGCCGCAACCTGGCACGGAGAAGCGTGACGTCGACGGATACTGTCGGTCACCGACCGCCGGTATGACCCCGGTGGGGTGCCACACGTGGAGGTACGGGGTGTCCGAGCAGTTCGGTCCCTACCGGCTCGAGGACGTGATCGGGCGCGGCGGTGCGGGCGAGGTCCACCGCGCGACGGACCTGGCGCGCAACCGCGTCGTCGCGCTCAAGAGGCTGGCGCCGCGACTCGCCGAGGACGACGTCTACCAGGCCCGGTTCCGGCGCGAGGCGCGGCTCGCTGCGGGGATGTCGTCACCGCACGTGATCCCGGTCTACGATTTCGGGGAAATCAACGGTCGCCTGTTCCTCACCATGCCGCTGATCGCAGGCAAGGACGCGGCCGTGCTACTGAGGGAGGAAGGGCCGCTCCCGCCGCAGCGGGCCGTGGAGATCGTCAGCCAGGCCGCCGACGCGCTCGACGCGGCCCATGCGGCAGGCCTGGTGCACCGCGACGTCAAGCCGTCCAACCTGTTGATCACCGGCTCGGTCCGCGACTTCGTCTACCTCGTCGACTTCGGCATCGCCCGCAACCTCGTCAAGGAGGAGACGGCGCTGACCGAGGCAGGCCACGCGGTCGGCACGCTGGACTACATGGCGCCGGAGTCCTTCGACGGCCGCAGCGGCCACCGCGCCGACATCTACTCCCTCGCCTGCGTGCTCTTCGAGCTCCTCACCGGACACAGGCCATTCCAGGCGGACTCGGCCGCCGCGCTGATCTACGCGCATCTGCGACGTCCGCCGCCGCTCCCCTCGTCGATGCGACAGGGGCTGCCGCAGGCGTTCGACGCCATCGTCGCCCGTGGGATGGCGAAGGACCCGCAGGACCGCTTCGCCACCGCAAGCGACCTGGCCGACGCCGCGTGGATGGCCCTGCCGCCGGGCCCGCCCCGCACCGGGCAGTTGCCTGCACTTTCCCGACCACCGGCCGCACCGGGCCCGCCGACGCCTAGGGCCTGGCCACCGGCCGCAAGTGGGCCGTTGACGCCTGCGGCCGGGCCGAGCCGTTCCGGTTCATCGGGTGCCCGGTCACGCAACGTCATCCTCGTTGGTGCGGCCGCAGTGCTCGCCGCCGCGTCCGTCTACGCGGCGACGCATGCCGCGGCGCGCTCTTCGCCGACCCCGACGAGCCAGCCTGACTCGGCAGCGGCCGCCCTCGTACCGGTTCCCCCCACCGTCGTCGACACCGTCGCGTTGAACGGCTACGGCCACAACGACGCCGTGTCGCCTGACGGCCGACTGGTCTACGCCACCGGCGGCAACGACGTGTCCGCGATCGCCACGGCGACGAACACGGTGGTCGCGCGGATCCACGTGGGCGGGATCCCCTTGGCGCTGACCTTCAGCCACGACGGCGGCACCGTCTACGTCGCCACGCTGGAGCCGCCCGCGGTCTCGATCGTCGACGTGGCGAAACAGGCGGTCGTCGCCACGTTGGCGACCTCGCCGCTCTACGGCTTGGCGGTCTCCCCCGACGGGACCAGGCTCTACGGAGCGACCCTCGACGCGGACGTCCTCACGGTCATCGACCCTGCCGACCGGAAGGTCCTCACGACGGTGCCGGTCGGCGACGGGCCCACGAGCGTCGTCGTCAGCCCGGACGGTCGCTTCGCCTACGTTGCCGACGGCGAGTCGAGGAGCGTGTCCGTCGTCGACCTCGCGACGAACACGACGACGGGCAGCATCCCGGTCGGGGCGCGACCCGAACACCTCGCCCTCACACCCGATGGCCAGCAGCTCTACGTCGTGAACTTCGACTCGATGACCGTCTCGATCGTCGACACGAGAAGCCGCCAGTCCGTCTCCACCATCGTCATGACGGGCCAGCCCCGTGACGTCGTGGTCGGCGGCGGGGGCCGATGGGCCTACGTCACCAACGAGCAGGTCGGGAGCGCATCGGTGATCGACACGACGAAGCGCGCGGTCGTCGCCGCGGTGCCCTTCGGCTCCTCCCCGGGAGCGGTCGCGCTCAGTCCGGACGGCAGGCGCGCGTACGTCCTCAACACCTCCGAACCGACCATGTCCGTCCTCGCCATCGCCCGGTGAACCCGCGGGTTCAGTTTCGCTATGGTGCTGGTTCGGCCGAGCGAAAGAGCGCAAGACATGACCGGCGGGCCAGGTGCGACGACGTGACCAAGACCTTCGTGATCACAGGGGGGACCGATGGCGTCGGGGCCGCGGTCGCCCGTGCGCTTTATCGGCGGGGCGACCACGCCGTCATCCTGGGTACCGACCCGGGGAAGGCCGAGCCGCTGCTGCGGGAGGCGGCAGGCGCGCCGGGAAGTGCGGCCTTCGTCCAGTCGGACCTGAGCCTGGTGGCGAACGCCCGGGGTACCGCACGCGAGCTCGTCGAGACCTACCCGACGATCGACGGTCTCATCCTGTGCGCACGCTTCTTTCGGACCTACCGCAGGGTGACCGCCGACGGCTTCGAGGACAACTTCGCGCTCTTCTACCTGAGCAGGCTCCTGCTGAGCTACGGGTTGCTGACCTCCTTCGAGAACGCGGGCGGCGCTGTGGTGGTCAACGTGTGCGGCCCTGGCCACGACACCCCGATCGACTGGGACGACCTGCAGAGTTCCCGCGACTACGACGGCGTGCGTGCGATGTTCATGACCGGGCGGCTCAACGACCTGCTCGGAGTGACCTTCGCCGAGCGCCACGGCAGCGACGGCAGGCTCAAGTACGTGCTGTTCCATCCGGGGACGACCTCGACGGGCTTCGTCGGGGAGTTCGACCCGCCGACGGCCGCCTTCATCGAGCAGCAGAAGGCGCTGGCCAAACCCGCCACGACCGTTGTGCCCCCGATCCTGCGCCTGCTCGACGACCCGCCCGACGCGCCGCTCAGCGCCTTCACCATGGACGGCGAACTGGACGTCGGAAACGGCCTGTTCTCCCCCGCGTCGGCCGCTCGGCTTGCGGACCTGACCGACAAGCTGCTGCTGGCTCTCGACGCGTAGTCCGGCTCAGAGGTCGCCAAAGGCGCGCAGCGCAGCCTGGGCGACGGCTTGCCCGTGCTCCTGCAGGAAGTGGCCTGCCTCGGGGACGATCATCGGCTCGGGACAGCCGCGGATCTTCGCCCGCAGCGCCTCCATCGCAGGCACGCCCAACGAAGGGTCCTGTGCGCCGACGGCCATGAAGCTCTGGCCCGACCAGTCGTTGCTCCAGAACGACTCGGCGGCCCGGGACTCCTCCACGCCCTCCATATCCGGCTCGACCATCAACAGCGAGGGAAAGGCGCGAGCACCTGCTTTGTAGGACGCGTCGGGATAGGGAGCGTCGTACGCGGCGACTTCGGCGTCGCTGAGACTCGGCTCCGCCCGCCGAATGGATTCGCCGACGGCAAGGTCCGGCGAGTTGCGGACGAACTCGCGCCACTTCAGGAAGGCCTCGATCGGCGGGCCGCCGGTGGCGAGGAGGGTGTTCATCACGATCAGCCGCGTCAGCCGGGCTCGGAAGCCGGGGTCGACGGGAAGCGTCAGCCCGATGACGCCGCCCCAGTCGGCGGCGACGAGGGTGACGTCGCGGAGATCCAGGCGTTCGACCAACCGCAACAGGAAGTTGCGGTGGAAGTGGAATCCGTAGTCGTCGAGGCTGGTCGGTTTGTCGGAGCGGCCGAACCCGAAGAAGTCGGGCGCAATCACCCGGCCTCCGCTCTGGAGGAACGTCGGGATCATCTTGCGGTAGAGGTAGCTCCAGTCCGGCTCGCCGTGGAGGCAGAGGAAGGTCTGCTGCGCGTCCTTCGGACCCAGGTCCAGGTAGTGGGCACGCAGTCCCGCGTACCCGGGCAGGTCGTCCGCGTACCGCGGCGGATAGGGGAAGTCCGGCAGGTCGGCGAACCGCTCACCATGACCTTCGCGCCGGACCTCGCAGGCAAGTCGGTCCCGGACGTCGAGCGGATGCTTGCGCCGGTGATCGCGGGCGCCCTCGCCACGGCTTGATCGCTGTCCGTCAGCGTCGCCGGGTCGGCAGGCCTGTCGCGGCG
>DASWUV010000126.1:0-20514 GCA_036401495.1 Pseudonocardia sp.
GGCGGCCCGGCACCGGGCGTGCCAGACGGCGGCGGCTTCCCGAGCGAGCGCGCCGAGGTCGACCGGCATCAGGTCGAGCCGGAAGTCGTCGGCCTCCAGGCGGGCCAGCTCCATGAGGTCGCCGACCAGCCGGTCCAGCCGGGTCGCCTCGGCCACGATCGTCGCGCCCGTCGGGATGACGTCGCGGCCGGTGACGACGCCGTCGGCCAGCGACTCGGCGAACCCGCGCACCGCCGTCAGCGGCGTCCGCAGCTCGTGCGACACCGACAGGAGGAACTCGCGCTGCCGGGCCTCGCTGCGGGCCAGCGCGTCGGCGAGGTCGTTGACCGCCGCCGCCACCTCGGCCACCTCGGCGGGCCCCTGCACCGGGACGCGCACATCGCGGCGACCGGTGCGCAGCAGGTGCGCCGCGGCCGCGGTCCGGCGCAGCGGCCTGGCCATCAGCGTGCCCACGACGAGTCCCACCAGCAGGGCGACCGCCGCGCCCGCGAGCAGCGCGAAGCCGACGTTGCGGCGGATCAGGCCGTTGCCTGCGGGTCCCGTGTCGGAGCGACGGACGAGCGCGAACGCGCTCGACGCCGCCGGGCGGGCCTCGACGACGTAGGTCCGGCCCGCCACGTCGACACTCGTCGAGACCGGGACGCCCGCCAAGGCCTGGTCCGCGTTCGCCGCGGTCAGTGCGGTGGCGACCGGGCCCGTGCCGGTGCGGGCCTTGCCGAGCAGCACGATGTCCACACCCTGGGCCTGCAGGGTCTGGACGAGCTTGCGCGACGCCGCGGCTTGCCGCTGCGGTCCGGGGTTCCCGATCAGTGCCGGATCGTCCAACTGGGCGGCGACGATGTCCGCCTCCTGGGCGAGCACGGCCGCGGTGACCTGGCGCGCGGTCTCCGACACGAGCCGCAGCCCGACCGCCGCGGCCGCCAGCACCGCCACCAGCGCGACCGCGAGGCAGGCCGCCGCCACCCGCCAGGCCAGCGAGCGGCGCACGCCGGTCCGCGCCACCGGCGTCGTGTCTCCGCCGTCCGCCGGGCCCGGGTGCGTCGCGCTCACGACCGGTCCGCCGCGTACCCGACGCCGCGCACCGTCCTGATGGGACTGGCCGGGCCGAGCTTGGCGCGCAGCTGCGCCACGTGGACGTCCACCGTGCGGGTGCCTGCCGAGGCCGTGTATCCCCAGACGGCCGAGAGCAGCTGTTCACGGGTGAACACCCGCCCCGGCGCGCGCATGAGGTGCGTGAGCAGGTCGAACTCGGTCGAGGTCAGCATGATCTCGGCGCTGCCCGTGTGGGCGCGGCGCCGGTCGACCTCGACGCGCACGTCGCCCAGCGCCAGCACCTCCTCCCGCTCCGCGACCCGCTCGGCCCGCCGCAGCACCGTCCGCACCCGCGCCACCAGCTCCCGCGGGCTGAACGGCTTGGTCACGTAGTCGTCCGCGCCCATCTCCAGCCCCAGCACGCGATCGATCTCGTCGTCGCGCGCGGTCACGAACAGGACCGGGGTCCAGTCGTCCTCGGCGCGCAGCCGTCGGCAGACCTCGACGCCGTCCATCCCCGGCAGGCCGACGTCGAGCACGACGGCGGCGGGGCGCAGGCGCCGCACGGCCGCCAACGCCGCCACGCCGTCGGCCTCGACCTGCACACCGAAGCCGTCGCGGCGCAGGTACAGGCCCACGAGGTCGGCGATCGCCCGGTCGTCTTCGACGACCAGCACGAGCCCACGGCCTGTCTTCTCCGACTCCGGCACCGCATGCACCTCCGGTGCAGATCGTGCCACCGGCACGGGACCCCCCGGCCCGTGCCGTCCCGGCGTCCGCCCAGCACGGGCGTTGCCGTCGCAGCGAGGCCCCTTACCTTGCGCAGTCGTGCTCCCTGATCGAGGACCTGACCGAACTGTGCCGGGCTGCGGTGAGCGCCCGATCTGGACGATGTTCGGGTCACGTAAGGGAGCGCGACGGCGGCACCGGCGTTACCGTCGAACGATGGAGCTGGTGGTGCTGGTCGACGACGAAGGCCGTCCCGTCGGCACGGCCGACAAGGCCACCGTTCACGGTGCGCAGACCCCTCGGCACCTGGCGTTCTCCTGCTATGGCTTCGACGGGAGCGGGCGCCTGCTGGTCACGAGGCGGGCGGCGGACAAGATCACCTTTCCGGGCGTGCGCACGAACACGTGCTGTGGGCATCCGGCGCCGGGTGAGGCGCCGCAGGACGCCGTGCGCCGCAGGCTGCGCGACGAGCTCGGCGTCGGCGTCACCCACCTGCGGCTGGTCCTGCCCGACTTCGCCTACCGCGCCTCCGCGGGCGGGATCGAGGAACACGAGCTGTGCCCGGTGTTCGTCGGCACGGTCGTCGGCACGCCACGGCCCCGCCCGGACGAGGTCGACTCCTGGGAGTGGTGGACCTGGGACCGCTTCCTCGCGGCCGCAGGGGACCCCGGCAGCGACGTCTCCCCGTGGGCGCGCCTGCAGGCGCCGCTGCTGGACGAAGCGCTCAGGGACGGCAGCGGGCCAGGTGCTCCTTCGCCGCGGCGTGCAGCAGGGTCGCCTCCGACGGGCCCGCGACAAACGTGACGCCCAACGCCCGGAAGCGGTGGGCGTGCTCGGGCGAGGACGTGAAGATCCCGACGGGCTTGCCGACCGCACGGCACGGCTCGGTGATCGAGCGCACGAGCTCGGTGTAGGCCGGTTCGCCGTTCTGGGCGCTGGTCGGCATCCCCGCGCTGAGGGCCAGGTCGGAGGGCCCGATGAGGATCGCGTCGACGCCGTCGACCTTCAGGGTCTCGGGGAGCGCCGAGACCGCGTCCGTCGTCTCGACCATCACCACGCACAACGGATCCGCTTGCGGGCCGCGCCACGGCGCGCGGACGGGGCCGTAGCTGCGGGTGCCGCGCGGCGGATGGTGACAGGCCGACACCGCGGCCGCGGCCTCGTCGGCGGAGTTGACCATCGGCACGATCACGCCGTCGGCGCCGCGGTCCAACGCGCGGCAGATCGGTTCCGGCGCGTTCATCGGCACCCGGACCAGCGCGGGTGTGCCGGTGGCCGCCACCGCCTGGAGCATGGGCAGCATCGCCTCGTCGTCGATCACCCCGTGCTGGAGGTCGATGACGACGAAGTCGAAGCCGACCGAGCCGATCAGCTCCGCGGAAGCCGAACCGGACAGGTTCAGCCACGCGCCCACTGCATCGCCGTCGAGCCGCAGATCACGCATACGGCGACTGTGCCAGACGGCGCACCGCGTGTCAGTTCGCAGAGGCCTTGGCGCGCTCCAGAGCGTGTTCGACGAGCGTGATCAGGGTGTTCAGGCCGGTGTCGGCGGCGCGCGCGTCCATCCGGACGACGGGGGTGTCGGAACTGAGCGCCAGCGCGTCGCGCACGGCGGGAATGGCAAAGCGCTCTGCGTCGGGGAAGCCGTTGACCGCGACGATGAACGGGACGCGCCGGTTCTCGAAGTAGTCGATGGCGGGGAAGCAGTCATCGACCCGCCGCAGGTCCACCAGCACCACCGCGCCGACGGAGCCGCGCGCCAGCTCGTCCCACATGAACCAGAAGCGGTCCTGCCCCGGGGTGCCGAACAGGTAGAGGATCAACGAGTCGTCGACGGTGATGCGGCCGAAGTCCATCGCGACGGTCGTGGTGTGCTTGTCGGGCACGACGTCGATGTCGTCGATGCCGACCGAGGCCGTCGTCATCGTCTCTTCCGTGAGCAGCGGGGGGATCTCCGAAAGCGCGGTGACCAGGGTCGTCTTGCCGACCCCGAAGCCTCCCGCGACAAGGATCTTGAGGGGGACAGGGCCCGTTTCAGCGTGCACGCAGACCCTCCAGGAGGCGGGTGAGAATCTCGGGTGTCGGGTTGCCGTCGAACGTCGGGGGCGGAGCATGCAGGACGAGGTGACCGGAGTCGGCGAGGTCGCCGACCAGCACCCGCGCCACGCCGACGGGCGCGCCGAGGGCTGCGCCGATCTCGACGAGGGAAACCGGCCGCCTGGCCATGCCCACGATCGCGCGGTACTCCGGCTCCAGGTCGGTGCAGGTGCGTTCGGTGGCGGTGACGAGCGACTCGATGGGAAGGTCGCGCTGGGTCGATCGGGTGCGCCCCCCGGTCATGGCGAAGATCGGCACGACGCGCCCGTCGTACTGGCTTCCCTCACCTGGCCAGGGCCGCTGTGCTCCGTTCACTGACCGGTCCCTGACCGCACTCCCGGCGATAGCGCGTGGCCCGCGCGGGTGGCGAGCATCGTCATCTCGTAGCCGACCATGCCGAGGTCGGCCCGGCGTTCGGCGTGTACCGCCAAGGTGGCGCCCCGGTCGATGGCGGTGACGAACAGGTAGCCCCCGGCCATCTCGAGGATGGTCTGCGTGACCTGACCCGCGCCGAGCAGCCTCGCGGTGCCCTTGGCCAAGCTGACCAGTCCGGACGCCGCGGCCGACAGCTGATCGGCGAGCGCGTCGGCCATGCCGGGGGAGGTCGCGAGGCGCAGGCCGTCGGCCGACACCACCAGCGCCTGCGTGACGCTTGCCGTCTCACGGACGAACTCCGCGAGCAGCCAGTCCAGCTTGGGTGCGTTCACGGGTGGTTCCCCTTCTCGGCGGCGGCCTGGGCGGCGGCCCGGCTGGCCTGGTAGCGCGACAGGGCGGCCGCGGTCTCCGCGGTGGTCCGCTCCGGGCCGGGATGACCGTGAGCCGCGGACTCCGGCTCGGGCGCACGCAGCTGTGCGGACAGGTGGGACTGCGGAACCCGGCGGCGGAGGCCGCCCGCAGCCGGACTTGCGGTAGGCCGCGGAGCAGGAACCGGACCGCCCTCGATGACGGCGGGGCGCACTGAAGACGGCGCTGAAGACGGCGCGGACGACGGTGCGGACGACGGCGCAGGCGACGGCCGGGGACGCAGTTGGTTCGGTCCGGTGCCGTCGGTCGGCGCCCCCGCGTGCGGAGACGGCGGATGCGGCAGCTGCTGGGCTTGCTGGTGCGGTGCCTGCGGTTGTGGCGGTGGCGCGGCGGCGCGGTACGTGAGGCCGGACATCGCCATCGCCGATCCGTTGACGGCGACGGGGGTGGGGTCGAATGCGGGCATGCTGGTGGCGACCGCGGGGTCCCACCAGCCGGACCATTCCGAGCGGTCGGGCGACCACGGCATCGACTGCGCGGACACCTGCTCGAGCGGCATGATGCCGGACAACGGCGCATGGTCGTCGACGAGGCGGCGGACCGCATCCCCGCCCACCGCAGCCGTCCCCGGCCCGAACGTGGCAGGCCCGAACGTTCCCGGCGCGAACGTCTTCGTGCCGAACGCCCCCGTCGCTGCGGAGCTGCCGTGCGCCCCCGACGGTCCAGCCGACGCAGGAAGCTGTGAAGCGAACAACGACGGCGGCAGCATGATCAGTGCGGTGGTCCCCGACCCCGGCGTGACGCCGAGCGAGACTTTGATCCCGTGCCGGGCCGCGAGCCGCGCGACGACGTGGAAGCCGAGGCGCTGCGAGATCGACAGGTCGATGTCGAGCGGTTTCGCCAAGAGGGCGTTGGCCTCGTCGATCTGCTCGGGGGTCATCCCGAGGCCCCAGTCCTCGATGGTGATCGCCCGGCCGCCGGGTCTGCCCCGGTCGGGCCGAGACCGGATCGTCACGGTGGTGTCGGGCGGGGAGAAGCGCACGGCGTTCTCGGTGAGCTCGGCCAGCAGATGGGTCAAGTCGGTGACGGTGTGCCCCACGACCGCGCTCTGCTCGTCGACGACGAACACGACGCGCTCAAGGTTCTCGGTCTCGGCGATGGCGGCGCGCAGCACGTCGCGCAGCGCCACCGGCTCACTCCACGTCCGCGGTGGCTGTTCGCCGGAGAGCACCAGCAGGTTCTCGGCGTTGCGCCGCACCCGCGTCGCGATGTGGTCGAGCGCGAACAGCTCGGCCAGCGCGTCGGGATCCTCTTCGGACTCCTCGAGCTGGTTGATGATGTCCAGTTGGCGGTGCAGCAGGCTCTGGTTGCGGCGCGCGAGATTCGTGAGCAGGTCGGACGTGAACCGTCGCCGGTTGATCTCCGTCTCGGCGAGCCTTTTCGTGAGGACGTCCTTATCCCATTGGGAATCCTCGGTGACCCGCCAGAACAACACCATCCCGATGCAGGTGAACAGCACCGCGATGCCGTGGATCAACGACCACAGCCACGGGTTCGCCTGGCCTGCGGCGTGGTCGAAGAACAAGCTCTGCTTCCACGTCGAACCGATCCCGTGGCTGAGCACGGTGAAGACGATGTTGAAGAGGAAGGGCGCCCAGTCCTGGTAGAGCGCGATGAACCCGATGATCACGAAGAAGTGGAAGTGGGCCTCGATGGAGCCGTGGCTGAGCCCCACGAGTGCCGCCGAGCAGTAGACCAGCCCGAAGGTCACCGTGATCGCCGCCGTGCGGCGGTGGCGACCCAACAGATGACCCAGCGCTGCTGCGACGACCGGAGTGATCAGAACGATCACCAGCGTGGGCAGATCGTAGCCGAGCGCGAAGCCGAAGACTGCCAGTGCCGGGACGTGCAGACCCAGTACCCACAACATGATCCGGTGGCGCCGCTGCCAATCCTCCTCGGTCAGGCTTTGACCGTGGGGCAGAAGGTCGAGGAACTTTCTCCACATCGTGTCGTGCACCATTTCTCTGCGCAACGGTCGCTCGGGGAGCAAGGGAATCGGAAAGGAACGGACGGCAGGCTATCGCCCTATGACCGCCCGTGAACACCCGGCTACCCAAAGATGCAGGACTAAGGACTGAGTGGCCTAATTTACTACTCCATTCGGTCCACGCGATCACAGAGACGGATAAGGCGTGCACCAAGGGTCAGAGACCGTGAGGCCGAGGCCGGGCCGGACGGCCGCCGCAGCGCCGACCGAGCCGTCTAACGCGGGATGCTAGATCTGCGGCGTGATCGCGGAGAGGGCCTTCGAAGCCCGGACGGCGGTGGTCAGGTCGGTCAGGGCGGCGCCGTGCGCGGCCGCCAGCGCGGCGCCTGCCTCGGTGAGCGTCGTGCGGTCGACGTAGCCCGCGTGGTCGAGGTAGAGACCGGGGGAGAGCACCTGCACCGCGAAGAAGCCCGCGAGCACACCCCGCAGGTCGTTGAGCGCGAGGTAGTGGTGGCCGCTGGCGCCGGTGAGGACGACGGCGGCCGCCTTGCCCTGCAGCGGCGCGGTGGTCTCACCCCACCGGCCCCGCTCGGTGCGCTCCAGGAGATCCTTGAGCAGAGCGCTGTACGTAGCGCGGTACACCGGGCTGCCCAGCACGACGGCGTCGGCCGCCGCGATCGCCTCGATCACCTCCGGCACCGGGGTGGCCGACAGCTCGAGCAGCGACGTGCTCGCTCCTGCCGTCGCCGCGCCTGCCAGCAGACCCGAGATCGCCGTGCTGGTCCGCCCGCCCGCCTCCGGGCCGCCTGCGATCCCGACGATGACCGGTGCCATCACGAGTCGACCTCTCCGTCGGTGGTGACGCCGTAGCGCCCGCGGTAGTAGAGCAGCGCAGGCCGCGAGGGGTCGGCGCCGAGGTCGAGCACCCGCCCGACGGCGATCGTGTGGTCGCCGCCGTCGTACTCGGCCCACAGCTCGCAGTCGATCCAGGCGCTCACGCCGTCGAGCACGGGGGCGCCGCACGGACCGGGCTCCCACGCCACGCCCGCGAACTTGTCCACACCGGACCGAGCGAAACCGGCGCTGACGTTCTCATGCCCCGCGGCCAGCACGTTGACACAGAAGGTGCCCACCGCCCGGATCCGCGGCCATGTCGTCGACGTGCGCGCGGGGGCGAAGCTGACCAGGGGCGGCTCGAGCGAAAGCGATGCGAAGGACTGGCACGTGAACCCGAGCGGCCCGTCGACGTCCGCAGCCGTGACGACGACGATGCCGGACACGAAATGGCCGAGCACCTCACGCATCACGGCGGACGAGACCGGCCCGGGGGGAGCGTCGCGCGTCATGCCCCGAGACTAGTGCGGCGGCCACCGACCCATCAGGTCGATGACCGCCGCGTTAGTCACAGCAGAAGGATCAGCTGGCGTAGGCCCGGAGCCGGTCGGCCCGCTCGCCGATCCGCAGCTTGGCCATGACCTCGCGCTCGATCTGACGCACGCGCTCACGGGAGAGCCCGAACCGGCGCCCGATCTGGTCGAGCGTGCGGGGCTGGCCGTCGTCGAGGCCGTAGCGCATCCGGATGACCTGCTGCTCACGGTCTTCCAGGGTGCCGAGCACGCGCCGCAGGTCCTCGTGCAGCAGGTGCGAGATCACCGTGGTCTCGGCGTCCGCCGACTCGCCGTCCTCGATGAAGTCGCCGAGCGGAGCCTCTTCGTCGGAGCCGACCGGCATGTCGAGCGACACCGGGTCGCGGGCGTGGTCGAGCAGGTCGGAGATGCGGTCCTCCGGGATGCCCGACTCGGCGGCGAGCTCCTCCTGGGTGGCGTCGCGGCCGAGCTTCTGGTGCAGGTCGCGACGGATGCGGGCGAGCTTGTTGACCTGCTCGACCAGATGCACCGGAAGCCGGATCGTGCGGGCCTGGTCCGCCATGCCGCGCGTGATCGCCTGCCGGATCCACCACGTGGCGTACGTCGAGAACTTGAAGCCCTTGGTGTAGTCGAACTTCTCGACCGCGCGGATCAGGCCGAGGTTGCCCTCCTGGATGAGGTCCAGCAGCGGCATCCCGCGGCCGGTGTAGCGCTTGGCCAGCGACACGACCAGCCGAAGGTTGGCCTCCAGCAGGTGGTTGCGCGCAGTGTGCCCGTCGCGCACGATCGTGCGCAGGTCAGCGGCGTACTGGCGGGTGAGCTCACGGCCTTCTTCCACGGCCGTGTCGAGCATGTGCTGTGCGAAGACGCCCGCCTCGATGCGGCGAGCGAGGTCGACCTCTTGGGCCGCGGTGAGCAGCGCGGTCTTGCCGATACCGTTGAGGTAGACGCGTACGAGGTCGGCAGCCGGGCTCTGTGCGTCCAGGTCCTCCGCAGACATCTCCGGGCGGGTGATGGTCGAGATGGCCTCACCGTCCGTCGAGTCTGTACGCTGGCCGGGGACAACAGGCGCGGCGGTAGTGGTAATCGTCATCTGGGTGCGTTCCTCCCCCTGGGCGACCCGGGCGGCTGGCGTTGGCCTGCGCCGCCGGGGCTCTCATGGATTCGAACGCCATGACCGGCCGGATCGTTCCCGATGTCGGCGGTGCCCTTCTGAGAAGGATCTCAGCGCAGCAGTGGGCCATGATGGGCGCATGAGCACCGAGGGCAACGGAAGCGGTCGCTGGTCCGCGCAGGTCAACGCGCTAGGCGGCTTCATCCGTGCTCAGCGTCAGCTGGCCAACCTCTCACTGCGTGAGATGGCGGCGATGACGAGCGTGTCCAACGCCTACCTCAGCCAGGTCGAGCGCGGCCTACACCAGCCCTCGCTCAAGGTGCTCCGTTCGATCGCCGACGCCCTGCAGCTGTCCACCGACCAACTGCTGTCCCAGGCGGGCTGGGCGCGGGCCACCGAGACCGCGGAGGACGCCGCAAGCGCGGCAGGCTCGTCGACGGTCACCACCGAGGACGCGATCCGGGCCGACCCGCGGCTCTCGGCCGACCAGCGCACCGCGCTGCTCGGGGTGCTCCGCAGCTTCGTCGAGGGTTAGCGGCGAGGGTCACAGCCAGCTTTGATTGACATAGTTATCATCTCTGCGCAGTATGGGTAGCAACTCCCGGATCGGGAGAGCAACCCCAGACTCCTCAGGAGGGACCACCATGACCGCTCCGACCGACAACTTCATCGACAGCTTCGTCGAGGGCGCACAGCGCACCCAGGATGCCGTGACCGGCGCGCTGACCAGCGCCGTCCGCACGTGGGCCGACACCGTCCAGGGCCTCACCGCAGGCCGCCCGTCCGTGCCCGACGCCCAGCTGGCCGTCGACCGCTGGTTCGAGGTCGCCCAGACGGTGCTCGAGACCCAGAAGACGTTCGCCAAGACCGTCGTCGGCGCAGGCACGCAGGCTGCTGAGATCATCTCCGAGCAGGCCACCAAGGCCGCCGACAGCGTCTCCGCGCAGACCGAGAACGTCGTCGGCCAGGCCACCAAGGTCGCCAAGTCGGCAACCGAGCAGGCCGGGAACAGCGCGCACGCTGCCCGCAACGCCAGGGTCTGAGGCTCGACCGCAGTACCGCAGTACCGCAGCAGGGCGGCCTGCTCCGACTCGGTCGGAGCAGGTCGCCCTGTCGGCGTCTGGGGGTCGGCTAGCCGACCACCGCACTGGTCTCCCACCGGCCGTCGCCGAGCAGGTCGAGGCGGTTGTCGTGGAACCGGGTGAGCGTGCCACGGTGGCCGACGCTGACGACGACCGCGTCGGGCAGCTCCTCGCGCAACAGGTTGTACAACGTCTGCTCGAGGCCCTCGTCGAGGGCGGAGGTGGCTTCGTCGAGGAACACCAGACGGGGCCGGGCGAGCAGGATGGCGGCGAAGCCGAGGCGTTGCTGCTCGCCGGGGGACAGCCGCCGCGACCAGTCGACCTCCTCGTCGAGCCGGTCCGCGAGCTGGGGTAGCTGAACCTGGCGCAGCACCGACCGCGCCCGCGTCTCGTCGAGCTCCGTGGCCGGGTAGGCCAACGCGGTGCGCAGCGGGCCCAGCGGCAGGTAGGGCTGCTGCGAGACGAACATCGCCTCGTCGCCCACCGGCCTGCGGACCCGGCCTTCGGCGTAGGGCCACAGGTCGGCGAGGCTGCGCAGCAACGTGGTCTTCCCGCTGCCCGACGGCCCGGCGACCAGTAGCGTGTCGCCTGGGCTCAACCGCAGGTCGAGGTCGTCGATCAGGAGCCGGTCGTCGGGCAGGCGCACGGTCAGGTCGCGCACGTCCAGCCCGCTGCCCTCTTCGGTGGCGACGGTCGGCAGCGCGCGGGCCTCCGCGTCGACGTCGAGCAGGCCCGTGAGCCGCATCAGGACCGCCCGGTAGCCCGCGAAGTCGTCGTAGGCGAGGCGGAAGAACGACAGCGAGTCGTGCACCTGGCCGAACGCGGACGCCGTCTGCTGGATGTCGCCCAACGTGATCTGGCGGGCGAAGAAGCGCGGAGCCTGGATCACCAGCGGGATGATCTGCGAGAACTGGCTGATCACCACGTTGAAGCCCTGGAACTTCAGGCTGCGGTACACGATCGCCCAGGCGTTGTCGATCACCCTGCCGAAGCGTCCGAGCAGCACGTGCCGCTCGGCGGCCTCGCCGCGGCTGAACGCGATGCTCTCGGAGTTGTCCCGCAGCCGCACCAGCGCGTAGCGGAACGAGGCGTTGAACTGCTCACGCAGGAAGTTCAACCTGATCAGCGGGCGCCCGATGCGGAACGCGATGACCGACGCGATGATCACGTAGAGGTAGGCGCTGAACGTCATCGCGCGGGGGATCTGCACCCCGAACAGCGTCAGCGGGCCCGACAGCTCCCACAGGATGATCGTGAACGACACCAGGGACACCAGCGCGCCCACGGCGCCGACGGCGAGCGAGACGGAGTCCGACGTGAGGCTGCCGACGTCCTCCTGGATGCGCTGGTCGGGGTTGTCCACCGGCGCGGCGGTGTAGCGGCCGCGGTGGTAGGCGCGGCCGTCGAGCCAGTCGCCCAGCACGCGGTCGTTGAACCAGACCCGCCAGCGGATGACGAGGCGCTGCTGGAGGTAGAACGCGAGCAGCACCTCGGCCATCGCCACGACCGAGATGACGACGAAGATGCCGACGTACCGGAGGAACGACGCCTCGTCGTAGTTCTGCAGCGCCGTGTAGATGCCGTTGATGACGTAGGAGTTGATCACCTGGATGCGCACCGAGAGGATGACCATCACCAGGACGCCGAGCGTGTTCAGCAGCGGCCGCCACCCCGCGCTGCCCCGTGGCGAAAAGTAGGGCCCGGCCAGGCGCCTGAGCTGGCGTCCCCACACGGTCCACCGGGTGAGCGGCCACCCGACGAGCAGGCAGCCGACGGCCGCGGCGACGGTGACGCCGAGGACCCACAGGGTGCTGGTCAACCACTCGGTCGACCAATCGATGTCGGGCATGCGGCCTCCCGGGACACGGTCGTTCGGAATCGCGGAGCGTACGGGCTCAGCCCGGACACCCTGGTGAAGGCTCCACCTCCACCAGCACGGTGAACGGGCCGTCGTTCACTGAAGCGACCTGCATGTCCGCCCCGAACACCCCCGTCGCCACCGTGGCGCCACGCGCGCGCAGTGCCGCCACGACGGCGTCCACCAGCGGCTCGGCCAGCGCGGGCGGGGCGGCGGCCTGCCAGGTGGGGCGGCGCCCCTTGCGGGTGTCGCCGTAGAGGGTGAACTGGCTGACCACCAGCAGCGGCGCACCCAGGTCCGCGCATGACCGCTCGCCGTCGAAGATCCGCAGCTCGTACAGCTTCCGGGCCATGACGTCCGCCGCCGCGGCGGCGTCGCCCCGGTGCACCCCGAGCAGCACCAGCAGGCCCGGCCCCTCGATGGCCCCGACGATCCGGCCCGCGACCTGCACCGAGGCCCGCGTCACCCGCGCGGCAACGGCTCTCACGCCGCCTCCGCGGAGATGAGTGCGTCGGCGGGTCTCACGCCGCCTCCGCGGAGACGAGTGCGTCGGCGGGCCTCATGCCGGGACCAGCAGGCCGTGGCGGACGAGCTCGCGCACCGCGGGCAGCGCCGCTTCGACCAGCCCGTCGACGGCCCGGTCGTGCGCCACCGCGAGCAGCTCCACCAGCTCGTTCAACGCCAACGCGCCGTGGCACCCTGCGAGCAACGCCGCGGCGGGCCCGTCGACCTCGTGGCGCCAGCGCGGTCCGTCCTGCCGCACCACCGACGCGCCCACTTCCGTCCACCCTTCGGGGCCCGGCTGTGCCCAGCGCTCCAACAACACCGAGGGCGCCAGCGCCAGCCGTGCGCCGAGCAGCGCCGCGTCGTCGGCGTGGGCGCGCAACCAGTCGACGCGGTCCAGCCAGCCCTCCGCCTCCGGCCCGAGCGGATCCTCGAACGGCTCGGCCAGGTCCTCGAACACCACGGTCGGCGCCCCATCCGTGCGGCGAAGGGTGATCATCCCGAACCCGACCGCCTCCACGTGGGCGCCGGTCATCCAGCTCAGCCACGCACGCGCCTGGGCCCGCGCGGCGGGGTCGGTCAGGTCGAGGCCTGCGTCGCGCTGCCACGTGCCGACGTGCAGCGCCGGATCGGCCACCTCCCGCTGCACCACCCAGGAGTCGCAGTCGGGCGGCAGCCAGGCCCGTACGCGGTCGGGCCAGTCCTGGCCCCGTACGTGCAGCCACGACGCGAGCAGCTGGGCCACTCCGCCCGGCTCCAGGTGCTCGGCGAGGTCGCCGACCAGTGCGGCGAGCGCCGCGTCGCCGTCCTGCCCCGAGTCCCGGTAGACGAAGTCGACACGGGCGGGGCCGGGCACGAACGGCGGGTTGGACACGATCTGGTCGAAGCGGCGGCCCGCGACGGGCTCCAGCCAGGGTCCCTTCAGCAGGTCGACGTCGAGGTCGTTCACGGCGAACGTGGCCCGGGCCAGCGCGAGCGCGCGCGGCGCGATGTCGGTCGCCGTGACGCGCCTGGCGTTGCGCGTGCCGTGCAGGGCCTGCACCCCGCAGCCGGTGCCCAGGTCGAGTAGCGAGCCCACCGGCCGTCGGACGGTCGCGGCCGCGAGCGTGATCGACGCCGCCCCGACCCCGGTGACGTGGTCGCGCTCCTGGCGGCGGGTGTCGAGATCGGAGAGCACCCACCAGTCCGGCTCGTCGGCTACCCCGTAGGGCCGCAGGTCCAGCGCGGCGCGCCAGCCGCCCGAGTCGGGCACGAGCAGACCCGCCGCCGCGGCGTCGGCCGGGGCAAGGGGGGCGAGCGCAGCGGCGACCGCGGCGTCCGACTCCACTGAGCCCAGCAGCAGGAGCCGGACCAGGACACCGAGCTCGCCTGCGTCCGCCGCGGCCAGGAACGCGGGCTCCGGCTCGCCGCGGCCGAGCGCGGCGTGCGCACCCGGGCCGAGCAGCCCGCGCACGCCGTCGGTGGTGTAGCGAACCCGCGTCAGCGCATCGCGCAGGGCCTTGGCGGCGTCGAGGGTGAGATGAGGCAGCACAGCGGGCAAGTCTTCCGGACCCGCCCCGCAGACGGCGGCGCTACCCTCGGCGTGTGCCGCTGCAGCTCTCCCAGGACCCGGACGCCGACGCGCTGCTCGACCGCGATCCCCTCGCGTTGCTGATCGGGATGCTGCTCGACCAGCAGATCCCGATGGAGCACGCGTTCTGGGCGCCCGCGGAGCTCGCGAGGCGACTGGGTCGCGACCACCTCGACGCGCGCGGCATCGCCGATCACGACCCGGACGCGCTGGTCGCGCTGTTCGCCACTCCGCGCGCGCTGCACCGCTACCCGAAGTCCATGGCGGCTCGGGTGCAGGCGCTCTGCGCCACGCTCGTCGAGGCCTATGACGGCGATGTGACCCGCATCTGGAGCGACGTGGCCGACGGCAAGGAGCTGTACTCCCGCCTCGTTGCGCTGCCCGGCTTCGGTCCGCAGAAGGCGCAGATCTTCACCGCGCTGCTGGGCAAGCAGCGCGGGGTCACGCCGCCTGGATGGCGTGCGGCCGCGGGCGGCTACGGCGAGGAGGGCGTGCACAAGTCGGTCGCCGACGTGCTGGATGCGGCGTCGCTGGCCAAGGTCCGCGAGTTCAAGCAGGCGGCCAAGGCCGCGGCGAAGGCAGGCAAGGGGAGCTAGCGTGCACCAGCTCGATGCGGCGCGCCACGACGAGCGGATCGTCGACCCCGACCAGGTCTGCGACGCGGTGGCGGTCCTTGCCGACCAGTCCGCCGTGCGGCGCTGTGCCGCACTGCTCGACGCGCTGGGTGACGCGCACCGGCTCTCCCTCCTGCTCGCCTTGCACCACGCGGGTGACCTGTGCGTCTCCGACCTCGCCTTCGCCGTCGGGATGACCGACAGCGCGGTCTCGCATGCGCTGCGGCTGCTCCGCGCGCACGGCATGGTCACCGCGCACCGCGCCGGGCGGCGGGTGCGCTACCGGGTCGCGGACGGGCTCACCACCCGGCTGCTCGACGTCGTCTCCGCCGAAGCGGTCGGCGACGTGACATTGCACGCGCAGGGCGTACGCCACGGGGCGTGAAGACCGTCGCGCCATCCGCGGCTGCAGGTGGCACGATGGCCGAGTGAGTGAGGAACGGCGTTCAGATCCTGTGTTGATCACTGACGCCCCGATGTCGTACGAGCAGCAGCTCGCCACCCGCAAGTCGCGCTACAAGATCATGATGGCGATGCGGATCCCGCTGATGATCGCGGCGGCGGCGTGCTACCAGTTCCCGTGGGTCGCCGTAACGTTGCTGGTCATCTCCATCCCGTTGCCGTGGATGGCGGTGCTCATCGCGAACGACCGCCTGCCCAGGAAGGTCGTCGACCCGGCCCGTTACCGCACCGACCGCCAGGCCATCGAGGCACGCGAGCACACGGTCGTCGACGAGCAGCCCAAGCACGACACCTGACAAAACCCCGTGCGCGGATAACGTTGTTCCAGCGACGGTATCCGCGCACGGGGGTTTATGGACGCGCGCCGATCCGGCCGACCGCCGCTGCCCCGGCCGCACAGCCCGCCGTGAGTGCCGCCTCCCGGTCCGCGCCGTTCAGCCAGGACACGAGCACGCCCGCATCGAACGCGTCGCCCGCGCCCGTGGCGTCCGCCACGTCGGTCGGGCACGCGGGCACGCTCCAGCGGCCGGATCCGTCCGCCCAGCTCGCCCCGTCCGCCCCGGCGCTCGTCACGACCGCACCCACCCGGCGCAGCACCGCGGCCTCGCCGCCGAGCGCGCGCAGCTCGTCGGCGTTGGGCAGGAGCAGGTCGACGCCGTGCACGTCGTCGAGGAAGGCGGCAGCCCGGCCGGGGGCGGCAAGAGCGGGAGCGACCTGCGGGTCCACCGAGGTAGTGAGCCCCCCGCCGCGCGCGGCCGCCAGCGCGGCCAGGCCTGCAGGCCGGGACGAGGCAGACAGCAGGACGTACCCCGACACGTGCAGGTGGTCGAACCCGGCCACGCCGGGCAGGTCGGCGGGCGCGAGGTGGGCGGCGGCGCCGCGGTCCGACAGCAGCGTGCGGTCCGCGCTCCCGAGCAGGGCGACGACCGTGCAGGTCGCGGCGTCCGGATCGACGGCCAGGTGGGTGGCTACCCCCGCGGCGGCGAGGTCGGCGGCGGCCGCTCGCCCGGCGTGGTCGTCACCGACGCGCGCGGCGAGCGTCGCGTCCGCGCCGAGATGGGCGAGCCAGGCCGCGGTGTTCGCGCCCGCGCCGCCCGGCCGCGTCCGGATGCGTGCGGGCACGTCGGCCCCCTGGACGGGTGCCGCCGCGGGCGTCACGAGGACGTCGAGCGCCACGTCCCCGACGACGAGAATCCTCATCCGGCGAGCGCGACCGCGACCCGCGCGGCCAGCTCGGCGTTCGCGACGACCAGCGCCAGGTTGGTGGCCAGGCTCGCGCCTGCGCTGCCCCCGTGGAAGTGGGCGAGGAGGGCGGGTGTCACGTCCTTCCCGGTGATTCCGCGTTCGGCGAGCAGTGCGAGACCCTCGGCGAGCAGCCGGTCGTGCACGTCGGCGGCCAGCTCGTCGGCCGCGGGCACGGGCTGGGCCAGCACCATGCCCGCCCCGGAGCCGAGCGCCGAGTGCGCCCGCCACACGGCGGCGACCTGGGCAGGCGTGTCGACGCGCCACGGCACGGGCAGCCCGGCGTCGCGTCGGTAGAAGCCGGGGAACGCGTCCGTGCCGTAGCCCAGCACGGGCACCGACGCTGTCTCCAGCACCTCGAGCGTGGCGGCGGCGTCGAGGATCGACTTCACGCCGGAGCACACCACGAGCACGCCGACGCGAGCGAGCGCGCCGAGGTCGGCGGAGACGTCCCAGCTGTCCCTGGCGCCGCGGTGCACGCCGCCGAGGCCGCCGGTGGCGAACACGGCGACGCCCGCGGCGTGGGCCAGCGCGGCCGTGGCGGCCACCGTCGTCGCCCCGTCGCGGCCCAACCCGACCGCGACGCCGAGGTCCCGCGCGGACAGCTTGGCCAGCCCGCCTGCGCACACCCGGTCCAGCTCGTCGGCCGACAGCCCGACCCGCGGCACGCCGTCGAGCACGGCCACGGTGGCGGGCACCGCGCCGTTCGACCGGACCGCGGCCTCCAGCTCGTCGGCCGCCTGCCGGTTCCGCGGGGCGGGCAGACCGTGGGCCAGGATCGTGCTCTCCAGCGCGACGACGGGCCTCCCGTCCCGCAACGCGGCGCTGACCTCGGGTGACGGCGAAACCGGTATCGACACGTGCGGCATGATGGACCCGCCATGCACAATGGTCGTCATGGCCACCCAGGTGCTACCTGAAGTCGAGACCCGCCCCGAGGGCAACGACACCTCGGGCACCGACGAACCGAAGATGTTCCATTACGTACGCAAGAACAAGATCGCGGAGAGCGCGGTGCTCGGCAACCTCGTCGAGGCCCTCTGCGGGGAGACGTTCCCGGTCACCCGCACGCCGAAGCCCGGATCGCCGGTCTGCCCGGACTGCAAGCGGATCTACGAGCAGCTGAAGCCTGCCTGAGCCGCCCGTTCAGGGACGCACGAGGAACGCGTCCACCACCGGAGCGAGCTCGGCGGCCTCGGTCACGAGCGCCAGGTGGCCGCCTCGGTACAGGTGTAGGCGTGCGTGCGGTATCCCGCGAGCGAGGATTCGTGCGTTGACCTGGGGGATGAGCGGGTCGTCGTCGCCCGACAGCACCAGCGTCGGCTGCCGGATGAGCCGCAGCGCGGGCAGGCTCGTCCAACCGCCGATGGCGAGCAGCTGGTACACGTAGCCGCGCGTGGACCCCGTTTCGGCGTCGGCGTGCAGCACGTGTCCGGCTTGCTCGGGATGCTCGCGCATCGTGCCGCCGTAGAGCTCACCTGCGATGCTGCGGGCGTAGTCGGGGTCCCGGTGGCGGCGCGGCGTGAGCATGCGCGCCAGCACCGGAGGGCGGGCGGGCACCATGGCCACGCCGGTGCCCGTCGCGGCGAGCACCAGCCGCCTGCACCGCAGGGCCTGCGTCACGGCGAACTGCTGGGCCAGCCCGCCGCCCCAGGAGAACCCCAGCACGTCGACCTTGTCGTGGCCGAGCGTGCGCACCAGCGCGCCGACGAGGGACGCGAGCGCGGCGTAGCTGTAGGGCAGGACGGGCGCGGGAGAGCCGCCGACGCCCGGCACGTCGAAGCGGATCACCTCCAGCTCCGGCGGGAGCTGGTCGACCAGGGGTTGCAGCACCTCCAACCGTGATCCGAGACCGCTCATCAGCAACAGCGGTGTGCGGGTCGGCCCGGATCCGGTCGCTCGGCGCACGGCGACCCGAAGCCTGCGTCCGCGCACGGTCACGACCGTCGCGCCTGCCTGGGTGGACGTCACGAGGCGAGCACGGACCAGCGCAGCGGCTGCACCGAGTCGGTCACGTGCTCTCCTCGCAGGCAAAGACGCCGATCATGATGAGCACAATGTAGATCAGCGAAGAGCCGCAGGCCCAGCGTGACCCGTATCAGGACGAGCCGCGGCGTCGTTCCCGCCCTCGCTGCGCGGAGCCCGATCGGCGCCGGGTTACCCTGGTCGCGCCCCGCGGAGCCCGAGTCCGCGTCGCCGACCGTGCAGGGAGTGGAGTGTCGCAGGCCCACCAGCCGATGCCGTCGTCAGTTTCCCCGGCTGGCCGTCCTTTGCGAGCCTGGCAACGCAGCGCGCTGGCGCGTTACCTCGCGGCGGCACCGCAGGACTTCCTGACCGTGGCGACGCCGGGAGCGGGCAAGACGGCGTTCGCCCTCCGCGTGGCGGCCGAGCTGCTGGCCGACCGGGTGATCGAGGCGATCACCGTCGTCACGCCGACGGAGCACCTCAAGCACCAGTGGTCGATGGCCGCCACGCAGGTCGGCATCGCGCTGGACCCCGACTTCCGCAACTCCACCGGCGCCACGTCCGCGGACTACCGCGGCATCGCCGTCACCTACGCGGGTGTCGCCGCCCATCCGTTGCTGCACCGGGCCCGTACGGAGGCCAGGCGCACGCTCGTCGTGCTGGACGAGGTGCACCACGCGGGCGACGCGCGGTCGTGGGGAGAGGCGGTGCGGGAGGCGTTCGAGCCCGCCACGCGGCGGCTCACGCTCACCGGAACACCCTTCCGCTCCGACGACACCCCCATCCCGTTCGTCGACTACCTGCCCGACGGCGACGGGGCGCTGCGCAGCCGGGCCGACCACGCCTACGGCTACGCGGAGGCACTCGCCGACGGCGTCGTGCGGCCCGTGGTGTTCCTGGCCTACTCGGGGCTGTCGAGCTGGCGTACCAGCGCGGGCGAGGAGTTCACCGCCCGGCTCGGGGAGCCGATGACCGCCGAGCAGACCGCGCGGGCGTGGCGCACGGCGTTGGATCCCGGTGGGGAGTGGATTCCCGCCGTGCTCGCCGCCGCCCACAAGCGGCTGAACGGGCACCGCGCGGGCGGGATGCCGGACGCGGGCGGCCTGGTCATCGCGTCCGACCAGACCACCGCGCGGGCCTACGCGGCGATCCTGGCCGACATCACGGGCACGGCGCCCGCCGTGGTGCTCTCCGATGAGCCCGGCGCGTCCGCGCGCATCGCCAGGTTCGCCGCGTCCGACGAACAGTGGATGGTCGCCGTGCGGATGGTGAGCGAGGGCGTCGACGTGCCCCGGCTGGCCGTCGGGGTGTACGCCACCAGCGCGTCGACGCCGCTGTTCTTCGCGCAGGCGGTCGGCCGGTTCGTGCGGTCGCGGCGGGCGGGGGAGACGGCGTCGGTCTTCGTGCCGTCGGTGCCGGTGCTGTTGGGGTTGGCCAGCGAGCTGGAGGCGCAGCGCGACCACGTGCTGGGCAAGCCGCACCGCCCCGACGAGCAGTGGGACGACGAGCTGCTGGCCCAAGCGCAGCGCACCGAGGACGAACCGGGTGAGGACGAGAAGGCCTTCACCGCCCTGGAGGCGCACGCCGAGCTCGACCAGCTGATCTATGAGGGCACCTCGTTCTCCGCGGACGAGGAGGACTACCTCGGCCTGCCAGGGCTGCTCGCGCCCGATCAGGTGCGCACGCTGCTCAGTCAGCGGCAGAAGGACTGGCTGTCCCGCTCTCGCCGCCCGGAGCCCGCCGCCCCCGCCGTGCCCGCCATGCCCCCGCCCGCGGCCGCCCAGCTGTCGGTGCGGGAGCGGCTCCACAAGCTGCGCAAGGAGCTCAACACGCTCGTGGCGCTGCACAACCACCGCACGAACAAGCCCCACGGGGTGATCCACAGCGAGCTGCGCGCCCAGTGCGGCGGTCCGCCTACGGCGATGGCGACGATGGAGCAGCTCGAAGAGCGCATCGCCACGTTGCGCAGCTGGCACTGAGCCGCGGCGGGCTCACACACACCCAGCCGGGCCCGCACACACGTCCCAACGTGTGTGCGGGGCCGGCGCGGTGTGCGCGGGCCGGGCCGGTGTGTGCGAGCGGCGCGCCCGGGGTCCGGGGCGCGTCGGCGAGCGAGCGCCCGGCGAGCGAGCGCCCGGCGAGCG
>DASWUV010000127.1:0-23814 GCA_036401495.1 Pseudonocardia sp.
TCGGCCGCAGCGCTGCTCGTCCACGCCCACCTGGACGTCGTGCCCGCGGACCCGGCGGGCTGGAGCGTGCCCCCGTTCGCCGCCGAGATCCGCGAGGACAGCCAGTACGGGGAGCTGCTCTACGGCCGGGGCGCGGTGGACATGAAGGGCTTCGCAGGCACATTGGTCGCCGTCGTGCGGGAGTGGGCGCGGACGGGCACCGGACCGCGCCGCGACGTGATCCTCGCCTTCTTGGCCGACGAGGAGGCAGGCGGCGTGTGGGGCGCGAAGTGGCTGGTCGAGAACCGGCCGGACCTGTTCAGCAGGGCCACCGAGGCGATCGGCGAGGTGGGCGGGTTCTCAGTGCCGCTGCCCGCGGGGAGCGGGCACCGCCGCGCCTACCTACTCGCGACCGCCGAGAAGGGCGCAGGCTGGGCCCGGCTGCACGCGCGCGGCGTCGCGGGGCATGCCTCCCGCCAACGCCGGGACAGCGCGGTGCTCCGGCTGGCCAGGGCCGTCGCCGCGCTGGGCGCGCACCGGTTCTCGGTCCAGCGCACCGCCGCCACCGCAGCCTCGGTGGCCGCGGTCACCGATCTGGTGGGCGGCCTGGACGGCGGGGACGCCGCCCTCGAGCGCGCGCTGGACGAGCTCGGGCTCGTCGGCGAGATCGTCGGCGCAGGCCTGCGCCACTCGGCCGTACCGACGATGCTCGCCGCGGGCTACAAGATCAACGTCGTCCCCGCGGAGGCGCTCGCCGAGGTCGACGTGCGGGTCCTGCCAGGCGACGAAGCGGGCTTCCGGCGCGCGGTCGAGCAGATCGTCGGCGAGGAGGTGACCGTCGAGTGGGGCGAAGCGCCCGCGCCGACCCCCTCGCCGGTCGACGGCCCGCTGGTCGAGACCCTGCGCACCGCCATCGCGGCCGACGATCCCGACGGCGTGGTGGTGCCCTACCTGCTGCCCGCTTCGACCGACAGCAAGAACTTCTCCAGGCTCGGCATCGCGGGCTACGGCTTCACACCGCTGCGGGTCCCTGACGGCTTCGACACCTTCGGGCTGTTCCATGCCGTCGACGAATGTGTGCCGACCGATGCTCTGCGGTTCGGGGCCCGCGTCACCGAACGCGTTCTCCGCACGGCCTGACGGGACGACCGACGGGGGTTGCGCCGCGGCGCAACCCCCGCCTGGTGTCGGTCAGTCGGGGTTGTGGGCGGGCCGTCCCCCGGAGGGCTCGTCGTCGGTGAGTGCTCCGTCGGCGTTGCCGAACGCCCTGGCCTCGGCGCCGCTCGTGCGTTCGGCGCCGTCGTCCTGCCCGGAGACCCGGCCGACGAACTCCTCGCTCTCCCCGGTGCCGGTGGTCGAGGCGGCGTCGCCCGTGCCGCCGTCGACGCCGCCGGTCTCCCGGCTCTGGCTGAGCTGCTCGTCGCCCGCGACGTCTTCCTCGTTGGCGGATGGGTGGAAGCCGAGCTTGTCGCGCAGTTTGTCGAACATCGCTCAGGCCCGCGCCGACTGGTCGTTGGCGGGCTCGGCCCGTTCCTCGTCGCTGGTCCATCCGTCGGCCAGGTGCGACACCTTCTGGACGTAGTCGCGGGCCGCGACCGACACGTCGTCCGCGCGGCCCGCCGCCACTCCGACGAGGAAAGCGGTGATGGGTGTGGCGGCCGGGTCCACCCCGTCGATGACGTGCGAGGCCAACCGGGCGACGGTGTCGGCGCTGTCGTCCACGGAGCTCTCCAAGCCCAGTTCGCGCGCGACGGCGGTGGTCCATTCGGGCAGGGCGGATGCAGTGTCCACTTCGGGTTTCACAGCGCCGGGATACCCCGGCGCGCCCGGCCCAACCCGACCGGGGGGCCCCGCCCTCGATCAAGCAAACGTCGAAAAGTTGGCTCTGGGTGGCGTGAGGCGCCCACGGCTGGGAACGCAGGAGCGTCGCCGGTCCAGGAACGGCGGGCGACGCAACCCGATGTACCTATGTGAGGGAGACCTCGTGTTCCGACACCAGAAGCGGCTGCAGTTCGAAGCCAAGCCCGCGAAGCCCGACGCGCACTACGCCCGCAAGCTGCAGGAGCTGATCGGCGGCACGTTCGGCGAGATGACCGTGACCATGCAGTACCTGTTCCAGGGCTGGAACTGCCGCATGGAGGGCAAGTACAAGGACCTCATCCTCGACACCGCGACCGAGGAGATGGGCCACGTCGAGATGTTGGCAACGATGGTGGCGCGACTGCTGGAGGGCGCGCCCGCCACGGCGGTCGACGACGTGGCAGCCAAGGACCCGGTCGTGGCCGCGGTGCTGGGCGGCATGGACCCGCAGCAGGCGATCGTGGCAGGCGGCGGGCCGATGTTGGCCAACTCGAACGGCGTGCCGTGGAACAGCTCGGTGATCGTGGCCAGCGGCAACCTGCTGGCCGACTTCCGCACGAACGCGGCCTACGAGTCGCAGGGCCGTCTGCAGACCGCGCGGTTGTACAACATGACCGACGACCCGGGTGTGAAGTCGATGCTGAAGTTCAACCTGGCTCGCGACACCGTCCACCAGCGGCAGTGGCTGCGGGCGATCGAGGAGCTGCAGGCTGACGGCCTGGAGACCGACGTGGCCCCCGGTGCGCTGCTGGACGAGGAGAACCAGGAGCACAACCACACCATCTGGGGGCTCTCGGACGGGCTGGACGGCCCGAAGGGCGGCTGGAGCACCGGGCAGAACGGGCTGGACTACCTCACCGACCCGCAGCCGCTCGGCGGGCCTGCCTCGGCGCCGAAGGCGGACCCGGCGTTGTTCGGCACCTACTCCGCCACGCAGAACGCGGTGGGGACGGTCAAGGAGAAGGCCCGGACGGTGGCACAGCGGCTCACCTGATCCCGAGTTGCACAAAAGGCGGATCGGCTGCCGTTCAGGCCGCCGATCCGCCTTTGCGGTGCTGGGTACCGTGCGTGATCACGACCTGATCACGGAACATCCGGGTCGACCGTATCTCGGTGACCCGGGCGGATTTTCAGGTGTTTCCGCGGCCATGCGGGGTATGCGGGTGTCATGGCTCAGGACCAGTTCTCCCAGCAGGATCCGACGACCCCAGACGAAGGGCCCGGCACCGGCGAGCAGACCGTCGACCATCCCGGCCGCACCCGGGACATGGACGTCAAGCCGGACCACGGTGAACAGAGCTACCGGGGCAGCGGGCGCCTCGAAGGCAAGAAGGCGGTCATCACCGGCGGTGACTCCGGCATCGGGCGGGCCGTTGCGATCGCGTTCGCGCGCGAGGGTGCCGACGTGCTCATCACCTACCTCGAGGCGGAGAAGGACGACGCCGACGAGACCGCGCGGTGGGTGCGCGAGGCGGGTCGCTCGGTCGTGACGGTGCCGACGGACCTGCGCGAGGAGCAGAACTGCCAGGAGGTCGTGGACCGCGCCGTGCGCGAGCTCGGCGGGATCGACGTGCTGGTGAGCAACGCCGCCTACCAGATGGCGCAGAAGGGCGGCATCCTCGACATCACCACCGAGCAGTTCGACCGGGTGATGAAGACGAACGTCTACGCCATGTTCTGGCTGTGCAAGGCGGCCGTGCCGCACATGCAGCCGGGTTCGACGGTGATCACCACCTCGTCGGTGCAGGGCTTCCAGCCGTCCCCGGAGCTGCTCGACTACGCCACCTCGAAGGCCGCCATCGTCAACTTCACCAAGGGCCTCGGCCACAACCTGGTGGAGCGGGGGATCCGGGCGAACTCGGTGGCACCGGGACCGGTCTGGACCCCGCTGATCCCGGCGACGATGGATGCGGAGAAGGTCGGGTCGTTCGGCGAGCAGGCGCCCATGGGCCGGGCGGCGCAGCCTGCCGAACTGGCCCCGTTCTACGTGTTCCTCGCGTCGCAGGAGTCGAGCTACATGACCTCCGAGGTGCTGGGCGTGACGGGCGGATCGCCGATCACGTGATCGCTGGTCTCGTCGGCCGTGCGGTGCTCGCGCGGTCGACGAGCCGCCACGACGGAGCGCTGCGGGCCGTCGCGCTGTCGGGTTCGACGACCGAGCGGGCACACAGCTCGCCCTGTTCCCGCAACGAGTGGGCGATCGTCGTCAGGCCTGCAGCCGCGGCGGCAGGCCCGTCGTCCCATCCGCTGAGGGTCAACCGTTCCGGCACGGCGACGTCGAGGCGCCGCGCGGCCTGAAGGACGCCGAGGGCGAGCTCGTCGCTCATCGCGGCTATCGCGTCCACACCGGTCTCCCTCAGCAGGCGCAGCGTCGCCACCTCGGCCTCCGCGCGGTCGTTCCTGGCCAGGACCACCACGGGGACGCGCGCCCAGTCCAGGTCGAGCGCGGCGGCCGCGTCGAGGTAACCCTGCAGGCGGTGGCGGGTGACGCTGAAGGCGGCCGCGTCGGGGGCAGGCCCGTGGACAACCGCAGGCCTGCGGGCGCGATCGAGCGGGAAGGACAGCACGGCGGGCGCTCTGGCCGCGGTGAAGGCAGCCGTCCCCACGGCCTGGGCCGCGGCGCGGTCGTCGATGGCGACGAGACCGATCCCCGGTCTGGCGGGACCACCGTGCACGACGGCGGGCAGTCCCCGCTTGCCCACGGCGTCGAGGACCGGGTCGTCGTCCGCGGTGGTCCACAGGACCAGCGCGTCCACGGCCGCCTCCCGGACCCGTGCGGCGTCCTGCGGCCCACCGGTGATCGGGATGAGCGTCAGGCCGAGCTCGTGCTCGACGCAGACGGTGGAGATGCCCGCCAGGAACTGTGTCGCCTGCGGGTCGTCGAAGGCGTAGGTCAGGTGCTCGCCGAGGACGACGCCCAGCGTCGCGGTGCGCCCGCGGCGCAGTGAACGCGCGCTCGGGTGCGGACCCGGGTAGCCCAGTCGCTCGGCGGCCTCCAGCACCCGCCGCCGGGTGGGTTCGGCGACCCGCTCCGGCCGGTTGAAGGTGTAGGAGACCGTCATGGCCGACACGCCTGCCTCCTCGGCGACCTCGGGCATTGTCGCGCGATGTCGTGCCTGCATTCGGACAGCTTAGTTGTGTAACGTTAAGATGGTGGCTGGGGAATCGAGGACCGAGTTCCGACGCGATCGCCTCACCTGGGTCGCCTACGTGATGCTGGCGTGGTTCGCCTACCTGCAGGCGGCCCCGGGGCTCGTCATCGTGCACCTGCGCGACGAGCTCGACCTGAGCTACGCGGCGGGCGGACTGCACGTGGCGGCGTTCGCGGGCGGAAGCATGATCGCGGGCGTGACGTCTGCGCGGCTCGAGCGTGCGGTCGGGCGGCGCGCCCTGTTCTGGTCGGCGGCCGCGCTGATGGGTGCGGGAGCGGCCGGGCTGACGGCGGGGCGGATCGCCGAGGTGACCATCGGGTCGGTCCTGGTCATGGGCTTCGGCGGTGGGCTCCTGCTCGCGACGGTCCAGGCCGTGCTCGCCGACCACCACCGCGGGCGCAGCACGGTCGCGCTGGCCGAAGCCAACGTGGCGGCGGGAGTCGCGTATCTGTTGTTGACGGGCGTGCTGTCGCTGACGGCGGTGTTGCGCGCGGGCTGGCGGGTCGCGCTGCTGGCCTCGCTCGTCGTACCGGCGGTGGTCTGGTGGAGCAACCGACGGATGGCGATCGACGCGCCACCACCGCCTCCTGTGGCCGGTGCCCGCCTTCCCGGCGCGTTCTGGGTCGCGGCCGCGATGCTGTTCTGCACGACCGCGGCCGAGTGGTGCGTCGTCGCCTGGGGCGCGACGTTCGCCGAGGCCGCTGCGGCCGTGCCCGCGGACACCGCCGTCGCCCTCATGGGCGGCTACTTCGGCGGTGTGGTGGGCGGGCGCCTGCTGAGCAGCAGGCTGGCGCGCCTGCATGACCCGAAGCGCCTGCTTGCGGTCGCGCTCGTGCTGGCGGCCGTGGGCTTCGCGGTGCTCTGGCCGTCGACGGGGTCCGCGCAGGCGCTGCTCGGCTTGGCGTTGCTCGGGATCGGGCTCGGCAACCTCTTCCCCTTGGGCATCGCCGTGACGCTGGCGCTCGCGCCGGACCGGGCGGGGTCCGCGAGTGGACGAGCCGTGGGGGTGTCGTCGTTCGCCGTGCTGCTCGCTCCGCTCACGGTCGGCACGCTCGCGGACGCGACGTCGCTGACGGCCGCGTTCGCGGTCGTGCCGGTCCTCATCGCGCTCGCCATGGCCGGGCTGCTGCTCGTCGTCCGAGCGGGGTGACCGGCCCGAGCTCAGAGGTATTCGGCGCCGGTGTGGTGGCCGGGGTCGGGGCTGGCGAACGGGGTGAAGCGCAACCGCACCGGTCCGGTCGCCGCAGGGTCGTCGCGGCCTGCGGTGTCGACGCGGGCCGCGCTGATCACGCCTGCGGCGCTGACGAGGTCGAGTTGGGCCAGCAGCCGGGCCAACGCGACGGCCGCGAGGCCGGGGTCCTCGTTGGTCTGGATCAGGGTGCGGTGCAGCACGGAGGCGCTCCAGCCCTCCCGCGTGCCGCTGCCGATCGCGACCGGCAGCACCACGTCCAGCAGCCAGCGGGAAGGCTTGCCGGTCAGCGCCGGAGTCTGGTGGGCGTCGATCCCGACGACCTGGTCGGCCCGGATCAGACCGTCGGCCGGTGTCTGTACCCAGACGTTGCTCAGGCTCACGTTCCCTCCCGAACGAGTGCAGGCCGGCTTGCGCGCCCGACGACCCGCGGTGCAGGCCGTCGAACGTCGTGAGTATGCCTCCGCGCAGGTGTGGCCCGCTCGATGTGTCCACCGGCCGCGAGACCGACGACCACGGCCACCCGCCCCAGGTCAGCCGTCGGCGGCGTCGCGTGCGGCGTCGAGTTCGCGTTCGACGTCGGCGTAGGTGCGCCGGGCGATGGTGCCCTCGCCCAGCGCATCGTCGAGGACGGCCGGATCCGGCTCGTCGACATCGGTGATGACGGCGGTGGTCCCCGCGGGTATGGCCTGCGCCAGGTGCCCGACCGCAAGCTCCTCCGCGGTCTGCTCGGAAGCGCCGAACAGGGAGACCAGTTGGTTGCCGAACAGCAGCGTGTCCAGCGGACCCAGCAACAGGGTGACGACGGCACCGAGGCGGGGATGGCGGTCGGTGAAGGAGACCGCGTCGCCGGTCTCGTGGTCGAGCGAGAGCTTGCCGTCGTCGTCGCGGTGCACGATCGCGGCGGCGCGAAGCTCGAGCTTGCCTCCGTCGTCGAGCGCGTGGAGCGTGTCGAGGGTCTTCTGGGGGTCGGAGCCGGTGATCACCACGACGTTCTCTGCCATGGCGGGACACTAGTGGTCGATCGGCTCGCGGTGGTGTGGCGTGCGCGTAACGTCCCCGCCTATGGCCGACCAGAGTCTCAGCGACGAAGCCCGCGATGCCGTGCTCAGAGCGATCATCAAGGCCGCTCCGAACGTGGGCAACAGCCCCGCGGGAGTTCGCGACCTGGCCGAGGCCTACGCCCTCGTGGAGCTGAACCTGCAACCGGTGGCAGGCGTGGTCAAGAACAAGACCTAGTGCGCCTCGATGGACACCAGCTCATGGCGACGACGGGCCGATCTCGTGCGTGGCGGTGAGCGTGCGTTCGACCCTCCGGTCGGGCACGAGCCACATCAGGGCGACGACGACGTACACCGCCACCCCCGCCCACTGGCTGACGAAGGACAGACCGATGCCCAGGCAGTACAGCAGCGGCGAAGCCTTGCCCTTGACGTCGGCGCCGATGGCGGTGCGCAGCACGGACTGGTCGCCGTCCACGCGGAGCAGCACCGACTGCAGCACGTAGTAGGCGATCGCGGCGCCCAGCAGGACGAAGCCGTACACGGCGGTGGGGATGGGCGGGAAGTCGTTCTCGCTCATCCACGCCGTCACGAGAGGCACGAGGGAGAGCCAGAACAGCAGATGCAGGTTGGCCCACAGCGCGCCGCCGCTCACCCGCCTTACCGCCGCCAGCATGTGGTGGTGGTTGTTCCAGTAGATGCCGAGGTAGACGAAGCTGAGCGCGTAGGCCAGCAGCACCGGCACGTCCTCGCGCAACGCAGCCCAGGACGTACCCTGGGGCGTGTGCAGCTCCAGCACCATGATGGTGATGAGAATGGCGATCACGCCGTCGCTGAACGCCTCGAACCGACCTTTGGACACGGGGCAAGACTAAGCAATGCAGGCCGTTGCCCTACGGCGTCGTCTCCAGCGGGTGGGTGTCGGTCCAGACGCGGTCGAGCACGTCGCTGAACACCGCCGTCTCCTGGGCGCCGGACACGCCGTAGGTGCGGTCGAACACGAAGAACGGCACGCCCGTGACGCCGAAGCGGCCCGCCAGCGCGAAGTCGGCGCGCACCTGCTCCGCGTAGTCGTCGCCCGCCAGCATGGCGGCGACCTCGGCGCGGTCGAGGCCCGCAGCGACGGCCAGCTCTGTCAACTCGGTGTGGTCGCTGACGACGGCGCCTTGCGTGAAGTAGGCGTCCAGCAGCCGCTCGGCCAGCACGGCCTGCCGTCCGTGCCCGGTGGCCAGGTGCAGCAGGCGGTGCGCGTCGAAGGTGTTGGCGCGCTGCGCCTTATCCAGCCGGAACTGCAGACCGACGCCTGCCGCGAGATCGGTGACCTGCTGGTTCATCTGTCTGGCCTGCTCGAGTGTGCGGCCGTACTTGGTGGCGAGATGCTGCTCGATGCTCTCCGCCGAGCGCGCAGGCGCGTCGGGGTCGAGTTGGAAGCTGCGGTAGGTGACGGTCACGTCGTCGGGGTGCGCAAAACGCTCCAGCGCGGCCTCGAACCGACGCTTGCCGATGTAGCACCACGGGCACACGACGTCCGAGAAGATCTCCACCTGCATCTCAGGGCCAACGGCGGCGCGCCCGGCGACATTCCCCTCCAGACGTGTAGCGCACCGGTCTCCGGGTAACGCTGGATCAAGACGGCATCGAGGAGGAGATCGTGGCGACAACGCCGAAGTACACCGTTCCCGGCATGAAGACCGACACCGCGGGCGAGGTCATCGCCGTTCTGCAGGATCGTTTGAACGCGCTCAACGACCTCGCGTTGACCCTCAAGCACGTGCACTGGAACGTGGTCGGCCCGCACTTCATCGCCGTGCACACCATGCTGGACCCGCAGGTCGACGGCGTACGCGTGATGGTCGACGACGTCGCCGAGCGCATCGCGACGCTCGGCGGCTCGCCGAAGGGCACGCCCGGCGCCATCGTGGCCCAGCGGACGTGGGACGACTACTCGATCGACCGCGACGACGCCATCGCTCACCTCGGCGCGCTCGACCTCGTCTACTCCGGCGTGATCGGCGATCACCGCACGGCCATCGACACGACCGAGGAGCCCGACCCCGTCACCCACGACCTGCTGGTCACCCAGTCAGGTGAGCTGGAGCGCTACCACTGGTTCGTGCGAGCGCACCTCGAGACCGCAGGCGGCAGCCTCCGTTCCGCCGAAGCGCACACGGAGGAGGACGCGGCCGCCGCGGTCAGCTGACCGACACCGCGGCCCCGGCGGGCCGATCGGGCTCACGGGCCGAGGAGGCGCCTGCCGGGGCTGCGGACCAGGTCCAGCATCGCCCGTGCCGGGGCGGTGAGGGGACGGTCGTCGGCCCAGACGACGCCGATCGTCCGGCTCGTCCGAGGCCGCGTGACCGGCAGCTCGACGACGCCGGGCACGAGCAGATGGTGCGCCACCGGCAACAGGGCCACCCCCAGCCCCGCGCCGACGAGCCCCCGCAGTGTCTCGGCGTCGCCGCCCTCGAACGCCACGCGGGGGACGAAGCCCGACTCCCGGCACCAGGCGTCGACGGTGTCGCGCAAGCCGAAGCCCGGCAGGAACCTGACGAAGGTCTCGCCGGCGGCATCGGCGAGTGCGATGCCCTCGACCCGTCCGGCCAGCCGGTGGTCGGCCGGGACGACGAGGCGCAGCTCCTCGGTGTCGAGGGCTACGGCGGTCAAGCCGGGCTCTTCGGGCAGCGGCGAGGTCAGCGCCAGGTCGGCGTCACCGCGGCGTACGTGGTCGAGCAGCAGGCTGTGGCCGCCTTGGACGAGCTCGAGGCGCACACCGGGATGCAGGGTGCGGAAGTCGCGCAGCAGCCGCGGCACGACCGCGCTGCCGAGGGTGCTGAGGAACGCGAGCCCGACGCGGCCGTGCACCACGTCGGCGTCGCGCAGGATCTCTTCCGTTCCGGTGGCCAGCTCGGCCAGCGCGCGTTCCGCATGGCGCAGGAGGGTGCGGCCCTCGCGGGTGAGTCGTACCCTGCGGCCCGACCGGGCGAACAGGGTGACGCCGAGGTCGGCCTCCAGCCGGGCGATCCCACGGCTCAAGCTCGACTGCGGCACGCCGATCGCGTCGGCGGCATGGGTCATGTGCTCGGCCCTGGCCACCGCGACGAACTGGTGCAGTCGCGGCGTCAGGGCGGCCACGCCGTCGCCCTCATTCATATCTGCATTATGCGGTCCCCGGAGATGCATTGGACGCATGACGGTGGGCCTTCTACCGTCGAGGCGTGACGACGACAGGGCAGCGGCTCTGCGCGGCGGGAGCGCCGTCCGGCCCCGTGGCGGGGTACCGGTGACGACACTTCACGAGCGTGGAACCCCCGGTTACACCCGGCTGGGCGCTGCGCTGTGGTGTGCGGGGCTCGCCACGTTCGTGCTGATCTACTGCGTGCAGGGGCTGTTGCCGACGCTGGCGGCGCAGTTCCGCGTGTCGTCGTCGGCGTCCAGCCTCGTGTTGTCGGCGACGACCGGCGCTCTGGCCGTGGCCGTCGTCCCGCTGTCGGCGGTCGCGGAGTCGTGGGGGCGGCGGCGGGTGATGACGGGCGCGCTGGCCGTGTCGGCCGCGCTGGGGCTGCTCGCCCCGTTCGCGCCGTCGTTCGGCGTGCTGGTCGGGATCCGGGCGCTGCAGGGTGTCGCGCTGGCCGCGCTGCCCGCGCTCGCGATCGCGCACGTGACCGCCGAGGTGGCGCCGCGCTGGCTCGGGGGCGCCGTCGGGCTGCTCATCGCGGGCAACTCGCTCGGCGGGCTGTCCGGGCGGCTCGTCGCCGGGTTCGTGGCGGACGTCGCGGGCTGGCGCGTGGCGCTCGGCGTCGTCGGCGTGCTGTCACTGGCCTGCACGGTGGCGTTTCGGCTGCTGCTGCCCCCGTCCGTGGCACCCGCCGCCCCGAAGGTCCGGCTGCGCGACCTCGGTGCACCGCTGCGCATCCATCTGCGCGATCCCGGGCTGCTGTGCCTCTTCGGCGTGGCGTTCCTGTTGATGGGCGCGTTCGTGGCGGTCTACAACTATCTGGGCTTCCGGCTGATCGCGGCCCCGTTCCGGTGGCCCGGCTGGCTGGTCGGGCTGATCTTCCTCGGCTACCTGTTCGGTTCGTGGTCGTCGACGGCCGCGGGGCGGCTGGCCGACCGGGTCGGGCGGCGCCGGGTGATGTGGGGCGCGGTGCTCATCGCGCTTGTCGGCGGCTGGGTGACGGTGCCCGACCGGTTGGTGGCGGTGCTCGTCGGACTGCTCATGGTCACCCTCGGATTCTTCGGCGCGCACTCGGTGGCCAGCAGCTGGGTCGGCAGGCGCGCGGCGCTGCTGCCCGGCGGCTCCCCGGCACAGGCGTCGTCGCTGTACCTGCTCGCGTACTACGCGGGCAGCAGCATCGGCGGCGCGGTCGGCGGCATCGCCTTCGACGGGGCGGGCTGGACCGGCCTCGTGGCTTTCGTCAGCCTCCTGCTGCTGGGCGCGCTCGCCCTCGCGTTGGCCCTACGCCGCATTCCCACCCGAATCATGCAGCCCTAGAGCTCATCAGCGTGGTGTGAGCCGCAGGACGCGGGCTCCGGTGGCCCAGGACCGGTGCAGGTCGGCTGTGTCAGGCTCGCCGGAGTCGTCCAAGGAGATGTTGTTGAAGCCCGCGAACTGCTTGTTGCCACGGGCGATGACGGCGTAGTCGGCGACGACGCCTGCCTCATCGGTGACGACCGTGACGTCAGCGGTCCGCCGCCGCCCCTTCAGCCTGATCTCGACCGGTTCGCCGGTGCGCAGGTTGCGGGCCCACGCGAACGGTGTGCCGACGAGGAGATGGTCGTCCTGGTGGGTGTAGGCGACGGGGATGGAGAAATGCCTGCCGGACTTGCGGCCCAGCACGTAGACGGTGACCAGCCGGGCGCCGACGACGCGGCACAACAGCGGCGTCCGCAGCAGGCCCCGCACGATGCGGTTGGCCACGCCTTGGAAGGCCATCGTGCGCGCCTGCGGCGGGGGAGTGGGCTGATCCATGGGGTCCCTTTCGTGGGGCGTCACTGGTGCCGTCGCTGTGTTGTCATTGTTGTCGTCACTGTGCTGACGACGTGCGGCTGCGAAAGGTAACAGCGCCCCCGCGGTGCCGCGGACGTCACGCTGTCGTTAGCTATAGCAAGAGGTAGCGTTGGCGGGCGATGGGCACCGAGACGAGTCCCGCGCAGCCGCTGACGCTGCGTTCGATGATTCCGTCGATCTTCCTGCCCGCCACGGTCTACGAGATCGGCAACGGCGCGGTGGCTCCGGTGATCGCGATCACCGCGCTCGACCTCGGCGCCTCGGCGGGCACTGCGGGTTTCCTCGTCGCGCTGCTGGGGATCGGCCAGTTGGTGGGCGACGTTCCGGCCGCGGCGCTGGCGGCGCGAGTGGGTGACCGGCGCGCGATGGTCGTCGCAGGCGGTGTGTCGATGGCGGCGATGTCGGGGTGTCTGGTCACGTCGTCGCTGCCGTTGCTCGGGATGTGCCTGCTCGTCATCGGCATGTGCAGCGCGACGTTCTACCTGGCCCGGCAGTCGTACTTGACCGAGGTGGCGCCGCTGGACCTGCGGGCGCGGGCGCTGTCGATGCTCGGGGGAGCGCACCGCATCGGGCTGTTCATCGGTCCGTTCGTCGGGGCCGCGGTGATCAGTTTGGCGTCGTTGCGCGCGGCGTACGGCGTCGCCGTCGTGACGGCAGGGCTGGCCGCCCTGCTTCTGCTGGTGATCCCGGACGTCGAGCCCGCAGGAGGTGCCCCGACCGCGCGGGTGGGCCGGGTCGCAGCCGCGTCCAGGGGGCCTGCGCACGGCTTCGGCGCGACCCTGCGGGCGCACCGACGGCTCTTGCTGACGCTCGGCGTCGCGATACTGGCGATCGGCGCGACGCGCGCGGCCCGGCAGGTCGTGCTGCCGCTGTGGGCCGTGCACATCGGGCTCAGCCCGGAGGCGACCAGTCTGGTGTTCGGGATCGCCAGCGCCGTGGACATGGCGCTGTTCTACCCGTCGGGGAAGGTCATGGACCGCCACGGCAGGCTCGCGGTGGCGGTTCCGGCCATGCTGATCCTGGGTGCGGCGATGGCGGTTCTGCCGTTGGCGGCCGGGATCGTCGAGCTCACGGTCATCGCGATGGTGATGAGCCTCGGCAACGGCATCGGGTCCGGCATCGTCATGACCCTGGGTGCCGACGTCGCGCCGCCCGACAACCGCCTGCGCTTCCTGTCGATGTGGCGGCTGATGAGCGACACCGGCAATGCGCTCGGCCCGGTCGTCGTCTCGGTGATCGCGAGCGTGTGGGCGTTGGCGGCGGGGATCGTGGCCGTGGGCGGCGTGGGTCTGCTCGCCGCGGGTGCGCTGGTGATCTGGGCGCCCAAGTACTCGCCGTTCGCGACGCGGGCGATGATGCGGGCGCGGCGGGCGGCGGTCGGCGCGGGTTCGCCCTGACCAAAGGGCTGAGCATGCCCTTCCGGCTGGGGACAGGATCGAGTTGTCTTGGGACGGGCGCCGCATCGCGGAGGCGCCCTGACCGGAGGTGCGCAGCCATGACCCAGACACTCGAACCCGGCGCGGCCACGTCGGCACCGGCCCGGCAGCGCGTGGAGAGGTGGTTGGGCGACTTCTCGGAGGCGCTCGCCGCACGGGACGCCGAGCGGGCCGCGGCCCTGTTCGCCCCGACGTCGTTCTGGCGGGACCTCATCGCGTTCACCTGGAACATCACCACCGCCGAGCACCGCGAAGGCATCGCCGACCTGCTGCGGCAGACGATGGCGTCGACCGACGCCACGAACTTCGCGGTCGCCGACGGCGATGAGCCCGCTGAGGCCGACGGCATCGTGACGGCGTGGATCCGGTTCGAGACGGCGGTCGGGCGCGGCTCGGGCCTCCTGCGCCTCGCGGACGAGGGCGCCTGGACCTTGCTGACGACGCTGGACGAGCTCAAGGGGTTCGAGGAGCGCCAGGGCGCGACCCGACCCAAGGGTGTTGAGCACGGCGCACTCCGGGACCGCGTGACGTGGAAGGAGGCGCGCACCGCCGAGGTCGAAGGCTTCGGCAGGGACCGCGACCCCTACGTCCTCGTGATCGGCGGCGGCCAGGGCGGCATCGGGCTCGGCTCGCGGTTGCGCCAGCTCGGCATCGACCACCTCGTGATCGATCGGCACGCACGGCCGGGCGACCAGTGGCGCAGCCGCTACAAGTCGCTGTGCCTCCACGACCCCGTCTGGTATGACCACCTGCCCTACCTGCCGTTCCCACCGAACTGGCCGACCTTCGCGCCGAAGGACAAGATCGGCGACTGGCTCGAGATGTACACGCGGGTCATGGAGATCAACTACTGGGGATCGACGACCTGCCGCGAGGCCACGTGGGACGACGCGGAGAAGGAGTGGACGGTCACCGTCGACCGCGAGGGCCAGGAGGTCGTGCTGCACCCCAAGCAGCTGGTCTTCGCCCTCGGCGTGTCCGGGAAGCCCAATGTGCCCGTGTTGCCCGGCCAGGACGTCTTTCGCGGCGAGCAGCACCACAGCTCCCGGCACCCGGGCCCGGACGACTACAAGGACAAGCGGGTCGTCGTCATCGGCTCCAACAACTCGGCGTTCGACATCTGCGGTGCCCTGTGGGAGGTCGGGGCCGACGTGACGATGGTGCAACGCAGCTCCACCCACATCGTCAAGTCGGATTCCCTGATGGACATCGCCCTCGGCGACCTCTACTCCGAGCGCGCGCTCGCGGCAGGGACCACCACGTTCAAAGCCGACACGATCTTCGCCTCGCTGCCGTACCGGATCTTGCACGAGCTGCAGATCCCGACCTACCAGGCGATCGCGGAACGGGACAAGGACTTCTACGCCCGGCTGGAGGCCTCGGGCTTCCGGCACGACTGGGGCGAGGACGGGTCGGGGCTGTTCCTGAAGTACCTGCGCCGCGGCTCGGGTTACTACATCGACGTAGGCGCGGGTGAGTTGGTCGCGAATGGCGATGTCCCCGTGAAGCACGGCCAGGTCACGGAGCTGACGGAGACGGGCGTGAAGCTCGACAGCGGCGAGGAGCTGCCCGCCGACCTCGTCGTCTACGCCACCGGCTACGGCTCGATGAACGGGTTGGCCGCCGACATCGTCGGGAAGGAGATGGCCGACAAGGTCGGGAAGGTCTGGGGGCTGGGCTCGGACACCACCAAGGACCCCGGTCCGTGGGAAGGCGAGGAACGCAACATGTGGAAGCCCACCCAGCAGGAGGGCCTGTGGATCCACGGCGGCAACCTGCACCAGTCGCGGTACTACTCGCTCTACCTCGCGCTGCAGCTCAAGGCGCGTGCCGAGGGCATCCCGACGCCCGTCTACGCCCTGCAGGACGTGCACCACACCTCGTAGGCGCGCATGCCTGCGCGCTCTGTCAGGTGAACATGGTGAGCATGACCACGGTCCCGAGGCCCATGGTGGCCTCGTCCAGCCTCGTGAGCCGGGACGCGGTCGCTGCGCCGCCCGTGTTGTGGCGGGTGAGCGCGATGATCGTGGCGAGAAGGAAGTAGCAGGCCAGCGCGAAGCCGAGCAGGGCCGCCGCGACGCCGAGGGGGCCCGGCGCGATGGTCGGCTCCCCGGGTAGGTCGACGGAGCCCATGCCTGCCATCGCCTGGCCTGCCATCGCCTGGCCTCCCCCCGGCACAGGCGTGCCTGCCCCGGTGGCCGACGGCGTCATGGCGGGCATGCCGGGCAGCGCGCACATGAGGACCATCGCGACGCCGCCGAGCAGGTGGGCGGTCTTCGCGCAGGACCTGCCGCCACGAGATCTGCGGAAGACCGGCCACACCGCCACCGACGCAAAGCCCGCGGCCCACCATGGCCCGTGCACGGGGGCCGGGCCGAAGCCCGTCATGTCGAGCGACATCAACGCCATACCCGTCGCCATCAAGGAGCCGGGCACGTCGCGGCCAAGGCCACGACGCACCGCCACCAGCCCGAACGCGCAAGCCAGTCCAACGCCGAGCCAGCTGCTCATCGTGGGCTCCCCGCTACGTCTGCTGTTGCAGCCCGCGCTCGATCTGGCTGCTCCACGCCTGTGCGGGTTCGGTGGTCGCGTACTCGTCGTGCCAGTTCCACCACGCATACGGCGCCGTCTGGGGGTAGCCCTCCGGCGAGTCCTCCCATTCCTCCTGCCGCCCGAGCGCGGTGATGTCGAGGTAGCTCCAGGTGCCGCCCATCACCTCGTCGCCCCGGGAGTTGACGAAGTAGGTGCGGAAGACCGTGTCGTCGTCGCGGATGAACGCGTTCGTGCCGTGCCACTCGTCCACGCCGAAGTCGGCGTCGAAGCCGTCGGTCATGGTGTACCAGGGCATCGTCCAGCCCATCCGCGCCTTCACGCGCTCGATGTCGGGCTGCGGCGCGCGTGAGGCGAAGGCGAGAGTGGTGTCGCGGGCGTTGAGGTGGGCGACGTGGGCGACCTGGTCGGCGACCAGCGAACAGCCCCGGCAGGCATGGTCGGGCCAGCCGAACACCCCCGGCTCGAAGAAGGCGCGGTAGACGATCAGCTGACGACGGCCCTCGAACAGGTCGAGCAGACTCTTCCTCCCGTCGGGTCCGTCGAATGCGTACTGTTTCTCGACGGCCGTCCACGGCATCCGCCGACGTTCCGCGGCCAGCGCGTCCCTGGCTCGGGTCAGCTCCTTCTCCTTCACCAGCAGCTGCTGGCGCGCTGCCTCCCATTCGCGCTCCGCGACGATCGGTGGTGTCTTCATGGTGAGTCCGCCTTCGTGGGGTTCATCGGTTGAGGTGCTCGGCCAACGCGTTGAGCGGGCCGTCCCAGTCGCGGGCCAGCGCGGCCAGGAACTGTTGGGCCACCTGCATGGGGGCAGAGTGGAGCCGGTAGCGCACCCGGCGCCGTTCTCCGGGCTCGGCCGTCACGAGGCCGGTCTCGGTCAACAGCGCCAAGTGCTTGGCAATCGCCTGGCGGGTGATCGGGAGACGCGCGGCAAGGTCCGTCGACGTCGCCGGGCCGCTTGCGGCCAGCTCGGCCAGGATGGCGCGCCTGCTCGGGTCGGCCAGCGCGACGAAGACCTGCTCGGCGACCGCCTCGACGTCAGGCGGCATCGAGGTAGTCGACCAGCTCGCCGAGCTCGTTCGCCCATCCCTTGGTGTTGCCGTCGTATGCCTGGTGGTACGTGTCGTCGGGTAGCTGGGCGAAGCCGGACTCGACCACGGTCAGCCGGGTTCCCGGCCCGACCGGTTCGAGCGTGAACTCGACGTAGGTGCGGCGCGGATCGTCCTCGGGCAGGCCGTAGATGTGCCAGGTGAAGCCGAAGATCCTCGGTTCCTCGACGCGCTCGACGCGCATGTCGGCGGTGTGCCCCCCGGTCCACGTCATCTGCGCCACCCCGCCCGGGCGCAGGTCGATCGTGGCCTGGTTGCCGAACCAGGTGCCCAAGCCCTCGGCCGTGGTGAGAGCAGCCCACACCGTGGCCGGGGGGTGGGCGATCTCGACGCTCCGCTCGACGCGATCCGGAAATGCCATCGGAGGCCCTCCCTCTATAAGCAACTTAACGGTTGCGACACTATGGCAACCGCTCAATTGCGTCAAGGGCGCTGACTGCGCGAGCTCAGACCTCGACGTGAACCGTCGCGCCGCCCTCGGACTTGGCCTTGCCGGACCGCAGCATCAGGGCCAGCACCGCGCCGCCGAGGCAGAGCACCGCGCTGATGAAGAACCCGTTCGCGTACGTCACGGTCGTGGCGGAGCTCTCGAGCTGCTGGTAGACGGAGTAGATCCCGAGCGGTCCCTGCGACTGGAGCTGGGTGAGCTGCGGCAGGGCCTGGGGTCCGGTCTGCACCAGCGATCCCCAGTCGGAGGTGATCTGGGCGGCGGCGCCGATGTTGAGGGCGCCGAACAGCGCGACGGCGACACTCGACACCACCCGCTGCACCACGTTGTTCATGGCGCTGCCCGCGGACGTCAGCGCGGGAGCCAACGACGAGACGCCCGAGGTCATCATCGGCATCATCGCGATACCGATGCCGACGTTGCGGACCGAGGTCCACAGGATGATGTCGCCGCGCGGGGTGCCCGTGGTGATCTCGGCCAACAGGTAGGAGCCGAAGGCGATGATCAGCAGGCCGACGACGACGGGGTAGCGCGGCCCGATCGCGTCGTAGAGCCGTCCGGCCAACGGCATCAGCACGGTCATCACCAGCGCGGAGGGCAGCAGGGTGAGCCCGGCCTCCAACGCGGTGAGCCCTTGCACGACCTGCAGGAACTGGGGCAGGAAGTACAGGCCGGTGAACAGGGCGGTCATCGTGATCGCCAGCAGGACCAGCGAAATGCTGTAGGACCGCGTGCGCAGGATCCGCAGGTCGATCAGCGGAGAGTCGACTTCGAGCTCGATCACGACGAACAGTGCGAGGCTCAACAGGCCCGAGGCCATCAGGATCAGGACGCGGTAGCCCGTCCACCCCCAGTCCTCGCCTTCGGAGAACGCCAGCAGCAGCGCGAACAGGCCGTAGCCCGCGGTCACGAACCCCCACACGTCGAGCCGGGGCCAGGTCGTCGGACGTACCCGCGGGAACACCGCCAACGCCGCCGCCGCACCGAGGATGCCGATGGGGACGTTGATGAAGAAGATCACCCGCCAGTTGATGGAGTCGACCAGCAGGCCGCCCAGCGTCGGGCCGATGGCGGGCGCGACGATCACCCCGAGCCCGTACATGCCCATCGCCGCACCGATGCGGTCGCGCGGCACGATCTGGTACAGGATCGTCAGCGTGATCACCGGCAGGATGCCGCCCGGCACGGCCTGCAGGATCCGGAAGGCGATCAGGCTGTCGAGGTTCCACGCCAGCCCGCAGAGGGCCGACGCGGCCGCAAACCCGGCAATGCACATCACGTAGAGGTTGGACTGGCCGATCCGCAGACCGAGCCAGCCGCTCACCGGCACGATCACGCCGAGGGCGAGGCTGTAGCCGGTGACCACCCAGGCCACGGACTGCGCGGTGGCGCCCAGTTCGAGCTGGATCTTCGGGATGGCGACGTTGACGATGCTGGAGTCCAACACCGACATGAAGCTTCCGACGATCAACACGATCAGCGGAACCGTCCAGGAGGCCCGTTGCCCCGACGGCGCTGCCGGGACGTCGCGCGGCGGAGCCGGTGTCGGTGACGTGGGCGGAGCCGGGCGCGTGGGCGCCGTCGCCTCGAAGTCCGCCTTCAGGAACGCCTCGGCGGCGTCGCCGACCGTCTCCTCGCCGACGACCGCGTCGTCGACCAGGTCCACATCAGCGTCGAACACCGTGGTGGGCGACGGTTCGCCGCCGCCAACCCCTCGTCTGGCAGCGGCCACCGTCTTGCCCACCCTCGACTCGTGCTATGTCATCAACTGATGACTTTCACGCTACGACGGTCGGGGCATCAAGTCAACGAACGACTACTTATGTGCTCACAGTCACTAGCGGGGGGTCTGCAGCGCCCTCTACCCTCGGTGGTCAACCGGACATTTCTGCATGGGGGGAGGCCGGATCGTGGACGTCGCAGGCGCCGACGCGGCCGAGCGGCCTCTGCGTCGTCGCGACGCGGTGGCCACTCGGCGTGCCCTGCTGGCCGCCGCTCGTCGACAGCTCGCCGAGAACGGGTTCGCAGGCACGACGACGCGGGACGTCGCCGCGGCGGCAGGGGTCAACCAGGCGCTGGTCTACCGCTACTTCGGCTCCAAGGAGAAGTTGCTGGCCGAGGCCGCAGGAGGGGACTCCGTCGACACCCTCCAGGGCGTCATCTCCCGCGCCCCGCTGGCCGAGCTCCCGCATGTCCTGCTCGACTACGCCCTCGACATGCACGCCGCGGCCGGTGAACGCACCAGCAGCCTCGCCACGCTTGTGAGCGGGGTCGACGATGCGGGGCTGTCTGTTCTGATCCGCGAGCGCATCGAGAGCGGCTTCGTCGCCCTCCTCACCCAGCGACTCGAGGGCCCCGATGCTGTCGTCCGCGCCGAGCTCCTCGCTGCGCTCGTCACCGGAACCATCCTGTTGCGGGAGAAGGTCAAGACGCAGGCGCTGGCGAAAGCCGATCGCCAGACCCTCCGTACCTGGATCGACGTCATGGCGGCTCCGCTGCTCACCGCGCCCGCCGACCCGACTCCGACGCACCGGGCGCCGGACGGCTGATCCAGCTCCGGGGCTTGCCGGGCGTTGTGCATCGGGCGCGGCTTGGTAGCGTCCGGGACGTGGCTGACGCAGACATGGTTGATCCCGTCGAGCACGACCTCGAGCTCACGGTCAGCGCGCTGAAGGACGGCCCGACCGACCTCGGCCTGACCGGCGGCCTGATCGAGATCGAGCGCTGGCAGCGGCGCATCGACGCCTCGGACGCGCCCGCGCTCGCGGAGGTCGGTGCGGCGCTGGCGGAGCTGCGCGGCGAGCTCGAGAGCGACGCCCCGGATGCGGGCGTTATCGCGGGCCTGATGCGCAGGCTGGCCGAGATGGCGAAGGCGGCGGCCGCGGACCAGCCGGAAGGCAACCTGCGCAGTCGCCTGCACGAGCTGGCGAACCTGCTGGAGAGCGGCGCGGCGGAGGTCTGACCCGCGTTCGCCCAGCACGCGCGCGAGCCGGTGCGCGTGAAAGGATCGACGCCATGGAGTTCCGCTACCTCGGCCGGTCCGGCATGCAGATCTCGGAGATCACCTACGGCAACTGGCTGACCCACGGTTCCCAGGTCGAGAACGACGTCGCCACGCAGTGCGTGCACGCGGCGCTCGACAACGGCATCACCAGTTTCGACACCGCCGACGCCTACGCCAACGGCAAGGCGGAGGAGGTGCTCGGGGCCGCGCTGAAGGGGCAGCGACGCGAGTCCCTCGAGGTCTTCACGAAGGTCTTCTTCCCGACAGGGCCCGATCCGCAGGGCAAGAACGACACCGGCCTGTCGCGCAAGCACATGATGCAGGGCATCGACGCCAGCCTGCGCCGCCTCCAGATGGATTACGTCGACCTGTACCAGGCGCATCGTTTCGATCCGTTCACTCCGCTCGAGGAGACGATGCAGGCCTTCGCCGACATCGTGCACTCGGGCAAGGCGCTCTACGTCGGGGTGAGCGAGTGGACCGCCGAGCAGATCCGCGACGCCCACACGCTGGCCGTCGACCTCGGCATCTCGCTCGTGTCCAGCCAGCCGCAGTACTCGATGCTGTGGCGGGTCATCGAGGACGAGGTCGTGCCGACGTGCGAGGAGCTGGGACTCGGGCAGATCGTGTGGTCACCCATCGCGCAGGGGGTGCTGAGCGGCAAGTACGAGCCGGGCAAGGCGCTGCCGACGGGCTCGCGCGCCACGGACGAGCGCGGCGGCGCCGACATGATCAAGCGGTACATGAACGACGAGACCCTGAGCCGGGTCCAGGCGCTGAAGCCGGTCGCGGGCGACCTCGGGCTGTCGATGGCGCAGATGGCCGTCGCGTGGGTGCTGCAGAACCGCAACGTCTCCGCCGCGCTGGTCGGCGCTTCGCGCCCGGAGCAGGTCGTCGAGAACGTGAAGGCGGCGGGCGTGACCATCCCCGACGACGCGCTGAAGCGCATCGATGAAGCGCTCGGCGACATCGTCACCCGCGACCCGAAGATCGTCGCGCAGTCCACCCCGAAGCAGCGGCTCGTCTAGCGGCGGTTCGTCGCCCGCGGGGGATGGATCTCGGGCGTCAGCGGGTTGTTGTAGGCATGTCGCTGACCTTGTCCATCCTCGACCTCGCCCCCGTTGCGCCCGGCGAGACGCCACGGGAGAGCTTCGCGGCGAGCGTCGAGCTCGCCAGGGCCGCGGAACGGTTGGGCTACCGCCGGGTCTGGTACGCCGAACACCACAACATGGCCTCGATCGCGTCGTCGGCGACGAGCGTGCTCATCGGGCACGTGGCCGACCACACGTCGACGATCAGGCTGGGCGCGGGCGGCGTCATGCTGCCCAACCACGCGCCGCTGACGATCGCCGAGCAGTTCGGCACCCTGGAGTCGCTGCACCCCGGCCGCATCGACCTGGGCCTCGGCCGGGCGCCCGGCAGCGACCAGCTGACGATGCGCGCCATGCGTCGGGACGCCTCCGCGTCGGAGACCTTCCCCCAAGACGTCCTCGAACTGCAGGGCTACCTGCAGGGCAACTCCCGCGTCCCGGGTGTGCAGGCCGTGCCCGGTGCCGGGACGAACGTGCCGCTCTACATCCTCGGATCGTCCCTCTTCGGCGCGCAGCTGGCCGCCGCCCTCGGCCTGCCCTACGCGTTCGCGTCGCACTTCGCCCCGGACGCGCTGCACGCGGCCGTGGCCCGCTACCGCGAGGAGTTCCGGCCCTCGGCGCAGCTCGACGCGCCCTACGTCATCGCTGGGGCGAACGTCGTCGCCGCTGACGACGCGGCCGACGCGCAGCAGCAGTTCGCGGTGCTGCGCAGGCGCCGGGTCCGGTCGATGATCTCCCGCCAGCCCGGCAGCCCCGAGTACAGCGACGCCGAGATCGACGCGTTCCTCACCACGCCCAACGGGCGGCAGATCGCGGACATGATGCGTTACAGCGGTGTCGGAACACCGGAGGACGTGCGCCGCTTCCTCGAGGCATTCGCCGACTCGGTGCAGGCCGACGAGCTGATCGTCGCGCACCACGCGGAGAACATCACCGACCGGCTGCGGTCGGTCGAGCTGACTGCGGTCGCGATGGGGATCGCGCTGCAGGGCGCCGACGCCTGAGGGCGCTCGCGGCGTCCGATGAGGACGGACTGTCAGCCGTTGCGGGCAGCAGCCCGCAGGGCCGCGCCCTCCTTCCGGGTGCGGCGCGCGATCGCCGTCGTCAGAACCATCGCCACCGCGACGGCAGCGATCGGCAGAATCTGGTCCCAGTTGTACGCGGTGTCGAACGACGTGGACGCGATGATCAGCGCCGTGACGCCCGCCTGCACGAGGAAGACCACAGCCCAGACGACGCTGATCTGGTACATGCTCCGGCGAAAGAGCGGATAAGCGCCCCACATCGCGTCGAACGCAGCCATTCCCTCGTTCGTCCCGTCGGTGCCGTAACGCTGCGCGAAATAGAAGATGACCGGACGCCGCATCAGCACGCACGACAGCCCGAACACGAGGCCGACCAGCGCTGTCGATGCGCAGTCCTTGTACAGCAGGACCTTCGAGTCGGTACTGCCCACCACGGCCACCACCGCCGACAGGGCGGTGAACGCGAAAATGGCTGCCGAAGCGCCGCTGAACTTCTTGGCGCGAATCCAGATTGCCGCCGCGCCGAGCACCGGAGCGGCGCTGCCTGCGAGATACGCTGCGACATCACTGCCGCCGAGGCCCTTGACGAGGTGGAACAGCGCGATTGCTCCACCGATCTCCAGCGCCGTGACAGCGATATTGAAAACGATGCCCTTCTTGGCGGGATGGGCCTTTAATGCGCGGTCGATCTCGTCATGGTTGATCTGCCCAACCGGCTCGCCGTGAGACACGTCGCTCCCTCCATCTGAGCACCTACGCCTGCGGTCACATGATGCCGGCGGCTGGGTGGCATCCGGGCGCGCCCGAGTGCTCACCGGGCGATGGCGGCGAATCCCGCTCGCCACGACGGCACCGCCGGGGCCCAGCCCAGCGCCCGCGCGCGGTGGTTGTCGGCACCCCGCGCGCCGGGGGTCCGGCCCGTGGCCTGCGGCGGCGGCGGCGCGCCGACCGCGGTGCAGAAG
>DASWUV010000128.1:0-16389 GCA_036401495.1 Pseudonocardia sp.
GACTCGCCGTGCACATAACGCGCCAGTACCGACCGCCGTGCTTGCTTGAGCTGCAGGAACACCACGTCGTCTGCGGAAGACCCCTCCAGCAGTGCCACGTAGGCGCGCAGCCCGACGCTGCCGACGCCGACGACCTTGTGCGCGATGTCGACGATCGTGTAGCCCCCCAGCACCCGCCGCCAGTGCGGCGCGAGCGTGTGGAGGTACTCGTCGAGCGCCACGCCGATCATCTCCGCCTCGGCGTCGGACACGCGGGTGATCAGTGGTGGCTCCTCGACGATCCGCCGCAGCCCGGCCACCTCCTTCGTGAAACGGGGCAGCGCACGGTCACTCGTGCGGTGTCGGGCGCGCCGGGCCGCGCGCACGATCTCGTGGCGCAGCGCGCCCGAGCTCTCGTCAGCGAGCCGGTCGACGTCGATACGCCCGAACGAGCGGGACATGAGCGGCTGGTCGGCCAGGAACCGCACCTCCTCGCGGTAGGCGGCCACGCAGGTCCGTACGGCATCCGCGCAGTGCTCCTCGCTCATGCTGTTGCCGCGGCCCGCCACCCAGATGCTCGCGACCAACCTGCGCAGGTCCCATTCCCAGCAGCCGGGGTGCGCCTCGTCGAAGTCGTTGAGGTCGATCACGAGGTCGCGTTCCGGGGAGGCGTAGAAGCCGAAGTTGCCGAGGTGGGCGTCGCCGCAGACGACGGGGGTGATGCCGGTCGCGGGCAGGTGCGCCACGTCATGCGCCATCACCACGGCTGTACCCCGAAGGAAGCCGTAGGGCGAGGCGGCCATTCGGCCGACGCGTATCGGCACCAGCCGCCCGACCCGGCCCTCGTGCGAATCCATGATCTGCTGAACGGGATCGGGTCGCCCGACCGGCAGCGTCCAGTCCCCCAACGACTTGCGCGGCACCCGCTCGCGCAGCTTCCTGCCTAGGGCGTAACGCTCGGCGCGGTCGACGGGTCGACGGGTCAGCGACGCGTAGGCCGTGCCGTCGGCTTCGGCGAGCACGATGTGGGCGGGGGAGGTCACGTGGAGATGCTAGTGCGGTGTCCTTTCCCGGCAGGCCCATTCGTTCCTAGGGTGACGCCGCGCCCGGCGTCCACCCCGAGAGGAGCATTTCATGCCCACCTACGCCGCGATGATCTACAGCAAAGACGTCGACTGGACGCTCCCCGAGTATGCGGACGAGATGAAGGAGTACAACGAGTTCGGCGCGGCCGCCGCCGCCATCATTCGCGGAGGAGCCGCGCTCTACCAGACCAGCACCGCCACGACCGTCCGTGTGCAGGGCGGGAAGGGCGGCGACGTCGTCACGACCGACGGGCCCTACGCCGAGACGAAGGAAGCGCTCACCGGCTTCTACCTGCTGGCGTGCGCCGACCTCGACGAGGCCATCAAGGTCGCCGCCACCATCCCCGGAGCCTGGGACGGCGCGATCGAGGTGCGGCCCATCATCGAATTCGGCGCGTGACCGGAGCGGACCAGGACCCACGCGCCGCCCTCGTCCGCCTCGTGCGCGACGAGGGCAGGCGCGTGCTGGCCACCCTCGTCCGCCTCATCGGTGATCTTCCTCTCGCCGAGGACGCCGTGCAGGACGCCGCCGTGCGGGCGCTGGAGACCTGGCCCCGCGACGGCGTCCCGGACGAGCCGCGCGCCTGGCTGACGCTCACGGCCCGGCGGCGCGCGATCGACGTGCTGCGCCGCGAGGCGGCTCGCGCCGGGAAGGAGGCGGAGGCGATGATCGAGCCGTGCGAGCCACCGCCGCCGCAGGAGACGGTGTCGACGGAGGTGGGGCGCGACGACCTGCTGCGGCTCGTGTTCACCTGCTGCCACCCCGCGCTGGCCGTCGAGACGCAGGTGGCGCTGGCCCTGCGGACGCTGTGTGGGCTCACGGTCGCGGAAGTCGGCGCGGCGCTGCTCGTGCCGGAGCCGACGATGGCCAAGCGCTTGACCCGGGCCCGACAGAAGATCACCAAGGCGGCGATCCCGTACACCGTGCCCGCCGACCACGACCTGCCCGACCGGCTGCGCGGCGTGCTGACCACCGTCTACCTGCTCTTCACGACCGGTTACGCGCCGACGGGGGCACCGCGGCCCGCGCTGGTCGAGGAGGCGGTGCGGCTGACCCGGCTGCTGCGGGAGCTGATGCCGGGCGAGCCTTCGGTGCTGGGCCTGCTGGCGCTCGAGCTGCTGCAGGACTCCCGGCGCGACGCCCGGCACGACGCCGCGGGCGCTCCGGTGCTGCTCGCCGACCAGGACCGCGGGCGGTGGCGGCGCGAGCTGATCGCGGAGGGCGTTCTGCTCGTCGGCGAGGGCCTGCGCCGCACACCCGGCCGACCCGACCCCTACGTCGTTCAAGCCGCGATCGCGGCCTGCCACGCACTCGCTCCGACGTGGACGGACACCGACTGGGCGGCCATGCTGTCGTGGTACGACGTCTTGCTCACGGTGGCCGACACGCCCGTGGCCCGGCTCAACAGGGCCGTCGCCGTCGGTGAGCTGCACGGGCCCGCCGCGGGGCTCGCGGCCGTCGAGTCCGTCGGCGGCCTGGACGGCTATCCGCTGTGGCACGCCGCACGCGCCGAGCTGCTCGCGCGCATGGACCGCATCGCGGAGGCCCAGGCTGCCTACGCGGCGGCGATGGCGCTGCCGCAGGACGACGCCCAACTCACGCACCTTCGGCGGCGGCAAGCCTTGCTGGGTCGCGGCGGGGACCCAGCCCGAACCGGATGAGCGCTGCCGCCGTGGTCGTCCCGAGCACGGTCCACGCCATCACGACCGCCGTCACCCCGCCCAGCGAGGCCAGCGGCGGCACCGCAGCGGCGATGGCGAACTGCAGCAGTCCGAACACGGCCGACGCCGTGCCCGCCCTGGCCGCCTGGCCGTCGAGCGCCAGTGCGACGGAGTTCGGCAGGATCACGCCCGTACAGGAGACGAGCACCAGCAGCGGCACGAGCAACACCCACACCGAGCCGGACACCAGCACGCCGACGAGCATCACCACCGCGGCGACGAACGCGACGACCACCCCCGCGGTCAGCAGTGCGAGCGCCCCGACCCGGCGGACCAGGCTTGCCGACAGCTGCCCGACGAGCAGAATCGCGATCGCGTTCGCCCCGAACACCAGCGAGAACTGCTGTGCGGACAGGCCGTAGCTCGACTGCAGCACGAAGCTCGCCATCGCGATGTAGACGAACATGCCGCACACCCCGACCGCGCCGACGAGCGCGGGCAGGAGGAAACCGCGGTCCTGCAGCAGGGACCGCACCCTGCGCGCCATCGTGCGCACCCCGCCTGCCTGGCGGCGGTCGGCCTGCAGCGTCTCGCCGAGGGTCGCCGCGGCGCCGAGCAGGAGGATCCCGAGCACGACAAGGGCAACGAACAGGCCGCGCCACGACGTCACCTTCAGCAGCAGGCCACCGAGCAGCGGCGCCACGACCGGCGCCACCCCCAGGACGAGCGTGATCAGCGCGAAGACCCGCCCGAGCATCGGACCGGCGTAGAGGTCGCGCACCATCGCCCGCGCGATCACGATGCCCGCACCGCCCGCGAACCCGCCGACGAACCGCACGACGAGCAGCACGGTGATCGAAGGGGCGATAGCGCAGAGTCCCGCGGCGACGGAGAACAGGGCGACGCCGACGAGCAGCGGCATCCGACGGCCCACCCGGTCGGTGAGCGGGCCGACGAACAGCTGACCCAGCGCGAGGCCGATCAAGCACAACGAGAGCGAAAGCTGGCCCGCGGCTTCACTGGCATGCAGGTCTGCGGTCAACGCGGGCAGTGCGGGCAGATAGAGGTCGAGGGAGAGCGGGCCCAGCGCGGAAAGGCCGCCGAGTGCGAGGAGCTGCCCCGGCGGGATCCGGACGGCGGGGGTGGAGGTCACCCGTTCTTCCTACGCGAGCGCTTCCCCGCACGGAAACGTCGAGCGCAGCGTCACACCCGCGCCGCGGCCGTTCAGAGCAGGAAGAGTCCGAGGAAGAACGCCGCAACGACTGCGGTGAAGACGAGCCCGATGAGGTGACCCGCCAGGCGGCTCTCCGCGAGAGCGTCGCCTACGGCCGCCTGCGGGCGGGAAGTCATGGTGGTCATACCCGTCATTTCGTCGTGCGTGCGCGAAGAGTTACAGGTCGGTGACGATCGGCCGGAGCCAACGGCTGTGGCGCCGGTCACGGCCGACGGTATCGTCCGATCTCGTGATCAGCGACCGGATCGCCACCCGCCTGCTCGGTCTGCCGCCCGCCCGGACGGCGTACACGCGCCGCGAGGAGCGCATCCCGATGCGCGACGGCGCCGTGCTGCTGGGCGAGCACCACATCCCGACCACGGAGCATCCGCTGGGCACGGTGTTGATCCGCACCCCCTACGGCCGCCGATCGCCGCTGGACGCGCTCACGTCCAGGACGTTCGCCGCCCGCGGCTATCACGTGCTCGTGCAGAGCGTGCGCGGCACGTTCGGCTCGGGCGGCGTGTTCGACCCGATGGTCAACGAGCAGCGGGACGGGCAGGACACCGTGGCGTGGCTGCGCGAGCAGGCCTGGTTCGACGGGCGGCTCGCCACCCACGGCGCGTCCTACCTCGGCTGGGCCCAGTGGACGCTGATGGCCGATCCGCCGCCCGAACTGCGCGCGGCCGTGGTGCTCGTCGGGCCGCACGACTTCGCGTACTCGGTTTACGGCGCAGGCACCTTCTCCCTGCACGGGTTCCTGAGCTGGAGCGACCTGATCCTGCGGCAGGAGGGCGGCCCGGTGAAGACCCTGGTCGGCGGCGTCACCGCCGCGCGCAGGCTGGCACCGGGGTTCGCCGGGCTGCCGCTGGCCGACTCCGTCGACAAGATGCTCAGCGGGCGGGCGCCGTGGTTTCGGCAATGGGTCGCCCACCCCGACCTCACCGACCCGTTCTGGGACGCCAAGCGGGCCTCGACCGCACTGGCGCGGTCGACGGTGCCGACACTGCTCATGGGCGGCTGGCAGGACCTCTTCGTGGAGCAGACCCTCGCGCAGTACGCGGCCCTGCACGCCCGCGACGTCGACGTCGCGCTGACCGTCGGGCCGTGGACGCACGTCGGCATCGGCATCCGGGGAGCCGGGATCGTGGCGCGGGAGACACTCGGGTGGCTCGACGAGCACCTTGCTGGCGCGACCAGCCGCGCCAGGCGTACGCCGGTGCGCGTCTACCTCACCGGTCTGCGGCAGTGGCAGGAGCTGCCGGAATGGCCTCCGCCGACCAGCCTGCAGACGTGGTGGCTCGGGCCCGCGGAGAGCCTCGTCGACGACGAGCCCCCGTCCGGCGGAGTGACTGCCGACGCCGTGACCGCACAGTTCCGGTATGACCCTGCCGACCCCACGCCCTCGGTCGGCGGGCGGCTGCTCACCGACGCAGGCGTCCGCGACAACCGCGCCCTCGCCGCCCGCGCCGACGTCCTCTCCTTCACCACGCCGCCGCTGGCGTCCGCACTGGTCATCGCGGGTACGCCGACGGTGGTCCTTGAGCACACGGCGGAGCCCCCGCACGCCGACGTCTTCGTGCGGCTCTGCGACGTGGCTCCGGACGGGCGGGCAGCCAACGTGGCGGACGGCATGCTGCGGCGTGCGCAGGCCACCGGGCCGGTCGAGATCACCCTGGACCCCTGCTACCACCGGGTCGCGGCAGGCCATCGGCTGAGCCTGCTCGTCGCGGGGGGCGCGTATCCCCGTTTCCAGCGCAACAACGGCACCGGCGAGCCGCCCGCCGACGCCACGGGCCTCGTGGCGGTGACCCACCACGTCCGAGGCGGCAGGGTGGCCCTCCCGATCGCACTGAGTACCACAAGAGCGGAGAGACTCACCCCCGAGAGGGGTAACAAAGCGCCTCCTTCGCGCGAGTAAGTCGCCGGGCAGATCACCGTCCGCAACCTCGGGGGGGTTCTGGTGCGATCGGGCCGCGGTGTACGTGCGGAGTTCACAGCGTTCTACGCCGCGGCCTATCCGGAGCTGGCCGCGCAACTGCTGGCGATCACCGGAGACGCCCGCGTGGCCAAGGCCGCCACCGACACGACCCTGGCCACGGCGTGGCGCTCATGGCCGTCGCTGCGACAGGCGGGCGAACCCCTGGTGCGCGCGCGCTGGATGGCGGTCCACGCCGCCGCGGAGCATCAGGCCAAGTCGGGCGCACCCGGCTGGCAGGCCCAGAAGATCACCGGCGGGACCGGCGAGGCCGCGGTCGTCGTGGCCGCGCTGCAGCTGTTGCCACCCGTCCAACGCCGGGCGCTCGTGCTGCACTACATGGGCAGTGTGTCCGTCAACGACATGGCGGCGCTCAGCGGGTCGGCGGCCGAGCACATCGAGCTCTTGCTCGACGAGGGGTTCGCCACGCTGGCCGAGTCCCTGGTCTGGGCCGACACCGCTCCGCAGCACGACGCTGTGCCGCACGACGCTCCTGAGGCCGCAGACGGGTCGGGGCTCGACCCGACCGACCACGCTGACGAGCTCGACCGCCGCTTCGACTGGACAGCAGAGGCCCTCGCGGACGCCGCCGCGCGGATGCCCGAGGAGGTCAGGGTCCCCTCCGCCGCCGCGATGCTGCGCCGGGCCGCGCTGGTGCGGTGGTCGGCACGGGCCGTGCCCGCCGCGGTGGGCGCCGCGTGCGTCGCGGTCGCCGTGATCATCGCCGCCCAGCCGGACGCAGCGTCCGACCTGGGGCGACCCACGATCTACGCGCAGAACGACCACGGCGTCGGCGCGCCGGAGCAGCAGGCCGAGCCTGATCTTCCCCCGGCAGCGGGGGCCGTCGCCGCGCACCGCATCGCTCCCGTCGTCGGGTTGCGCTCGGTCGCGCTCACCGCGCTGCTTGATCCATCGGCCGAGCGCAGCGCCGTCACGGGCACGTCCGGTGCAGGCACAGGCCGCGCGCTGCCCCCCGTCGCGCCAGTGCCCGCGCCCGCAGTGGCGTCGGAACCGTCGGCGGCGGGAGGCACCGCAGCGGCAGGCGCCACGACGCCGGGCTCCACGACGGCGAGCTCCACGACGGCGGGCTCCACGACGCCGGGCTCCACGACCACCAGCCCGCCGGTCACGACGACGGCTGCTCCGACGGCAGACCCGACGCCGGTCGACACGACCACAAAGACCACAACAACGACCACGCCACCGGTCGCCACCACCGACCCGGCCACCACCGATCCGGCGACCACCGATCCCACGACGACCGATCCCACGACGACCGAGCAGCCGACCACCCACCCGACCACGACCGAGGACACGACCGCGGACAAGCCCACGAAGGACGACAGCGGGACGGGCAGCGGCAAGTCGGACAGCAGCAAGTCGGACAACAGCAGCTCCGAGAGCGGTTCGCCCAGCAAGACCGACGGCGGGACGGACAGCGGAACTGACACCGGCAACTCCTGACCGGTCCCGTCAGGCGGTGAGCGCCGCGTGCACCTGCTCCTCCGCCGCCGCCGTCGCAACACCCGTGACCCGGGGACGTGGCAGCTCGATGCCCACCTCCGCCCGCACCCGCGCGGGCCGCGGCGTGAGCACCACGACCCGGTCGGACAGGTACACCGCCTCCCGGATGTCGTGGGTCACCAGCAGCACGGTCCAGCCGTAGCGCGCCCACACGTCCGCCAGCCACGCCTGCATGTCCGAGCGGGTCAGCGAGTCCAACGCCCCGAACGGCTCGTCGAGCAGGAGCAAGGGCCGGTCCTGCACGACCGTGCGCAGGAGCGCGGCCCGCTGGCGCATCCCGCCCGACAGCTCGTCGGGGCGCGCGTCCTCGAAGCCTGCCAGCCCGAACGGGCTGAACAGCGCGCGTGCCCGCGCCCGCGCCACCCGGCGCCGCACCCCCGCGACCTCCAGCCCCAGCGCCGTGTTGTCCAGCACGCTGCGCCACGGGAACAGCAGATCCCGCTGCGGCATGTACGCGACGTGGTTGACCTGCCCCGTCGCGTCCGCGCCTTCGATGAGCACCCGGCCCGCGTCGGGCCGCTCCAACCCGGCGATGACGTCGAACAGCGTGGACTTCCCACACCCGCTCGGTCCGATCACCGACACGAACTCACCCGGCGCCACGTCGAACGCGATCCCGTCGAGGACCGGCAGGCCCGGGTAGCTCTTGGACACCTCGTCGATGACGAGCTTCACCGCGCGCGCCCCGCCCGGCTCCACGGCGCCACGATCCGTTGCACCACGAACGTCAGTCCGAACAGGGTCACCGACAACACGGCGGTCACGACGACAGCGGCCAGCACGAGATCGGTCCGGAACGAGTTCTTCTGCACCTGCATGAAGATCCCCAAGCCCGCGGTGGCGCCGACGTACTCGGCGAAGATCGCGCCCGTGACCGCGTAGGTGATGCCGATGCGCAGCGCGGTGAAGAACGACGGCATCGCGCCCGGCAGCCGCACGTAGCGGAACTGGTCCAGGCGGGAGGCGCCCATGCTGCGGAGCAGGTTCGTGGCCTGCCGGTCGGTGGCGGCGAACCCCTCGATGAGGCCGATGGCGATCGGGAAGAACGTCACCAGCGCGATGACCACGACCTTGGGCAGCAGCCCGAACCCGAACCAGATGATCAACAGTGGCGCGATCGCGACGATCGGGAGTGTCTGGGACGCCACCAGCAGCGGCGTCAGCGCACGCCGCAACCACGGCACGAAGTCGACGGCGACTGCGATCGCCCAGCCCAGCGCGAGCGACACGGCGAACCCCACGGCCGTCACCTGCAGCGTCGGCACGGTGTTGGTCCACAGCGCGTCGCGGAACGCCCAGCCCTGCTCGAGCACCCGCAGCGGCGACGGCAGCACCTGCGGACGCACCCCGGACACGTCCACCGCCACCTGCCAGACCACGAGCCCGACCAGCACCAGCACCAGCGCAGGCGCGACCTGCCCCACCACGCCTGGCGCCGTCCGCCCCACCGCCACAGGTGAGTCCAGTGGCTGGGCCCGCCGTGTTCGCCGATCGAGCACGGTCAGACGTCCGACGGCGTGAACCAGGTGGCGAAGTCCGGCCGAGTGGTGAGCGGCTTGCCGTCGGCCCCGGTGAGCACGCCCGCGCCGTAGAGGAACCCGGAGAAGCCCGACCAGGTCGCCGCCGTCTGGGTGCCGACCCTCCCGGATCCGTTCTTGAGGTAGCGCTGCGCCAGCATGTCCTGTGAACGCGTGACCAGCTCGGGCTCGGTGAACACCCCGGGGTTGGCGGCCGTCAGCAGCTTCACCGCCTGCGCGGGGTCGTCCGCGCCGAGCTGGTACCCCCGCTGCAACGCGCCCACGAACGCCTTCGCCGCGCCGGCGTGCGCCGCGAGCCACGGCGAGTTGCCGATGACGATCACGCTGTAGGCGTCGGGGAAGCCGTAGTCGGTGTAGGCGAACGTCTTGAGCGGCTGATTGTTCAGTTCCGCCTCGATGCCCTCCCACGCCAGGAACGGCTCGGTGAAGTCGACCTGCCCGGTGTAGAGCGCCTCGTAGGCCGACGTGCCCAGCACGACCGTCTTGAAGTCGCCCTTGCCCCCCGCGGCCCGGATCACCGCCTGCATCTTGGGCACCTCGTAGGCCGCGCCGAACCCGCCGTAGGTCTTGCCGTCGAGATCGCGCGGCGAGCGGATGTCCGCGCGGTCCGCGCGCACCCCGATCGCGCTCCCCCAGTGCTGAAGCACCGCCAGCACGGAGGTGATGTCCGCGCCCGCCGCCTTCGACACCGTGAACGAGTCCTGGAACGAGATGCCGAACTCGGCGGCGCCCGAGGAGACCAGCGTGTCGGGCGACGTCGAGTTGTACGGCAGGATCTGCACGTCCAGCCCGGCGTCGCGGAACCAGCCCTGCTGCTGCGCCACGTAGAGGCCGGTGTGGTTGGTGTTGGGGGTCCAGTCCAGCGCGAAGCGGACGGTCGTCGGGCTGCCCCCGGACGTCGTCGCTGCGCCGCTGCCGCATGCGGCCAACGCGAACGCGGGCGCGGCGGCGAGCGCCGCCAGTACCGTGCGCCGGGACACCTGTGCCGACAGATCGGCCATGACGTTCCTCCCTACGCCGGTGTTAACCGGGTCAGGTTCGAACGGTCGACGGCCGGTCCTGCCGCCCTCTCAGCCTCGGATCGTGGGCTCCCGCGGGTGAGGTGATGATACGTCACCTGCGGGTATCCGCGCGTCCGTGCAGTGGGGTGCGCAATCGCACACCCCGCCGCATCGCATGGACGGGCGCGCTACACGCGGCCGAGGACCGGCTCGAAGGCCAGTTCGGCGGCCCCGACGAGCTTCGCGTCGCGGCCGAGCGGGCTGGTCTCGATACGCGTTCCGCCGGTCGCCCTGCTGACCAGGCTGCGCTCGTGCACCCCGGCCCGAACCCCGTCGACGACCGACGGCGGCAACGCCGTGAAGAGGTCCCCCAGCACGACCAGCTCGGGCGCCAGCATGTTGACCACCGTGACCAGGCCCGTGACGAGCCATCCGACGAACTCGTCGAGCGGCCCTGGCCACGCGGCGCCCGCAAGCGCCCGCAGCTCGGCGACCACCGTGCCGCGCGTCGCGCCCTCGGGCAGGCGCAGCGCGCGGCAGAGCGCCGCTTCCCCGACCTCGGTCTCCCAGCAGCCGCGCGAGCCGCAGTAGCAGGGTCGGCCGTCCGGTCGAACGACGAGGTGGCCGAGCTCGCCCACGTAGCCGCGGGCGCCACGCAGGGGCCGTCCCTCCGAGATGACGCCGCCGCCGACGCCGAAGTCCGCCGAGATGTAGACGAGATCGGTCGCCCCGCGCGCGACCCCGCGCACGTGCTCGGCCAGCGCCCCCAGCTCGGCGTCGTTGCCCACCTGGACCGGCACCCGCAGCACCGAGCTGAGCCTGGCGCCGAGCGCGACGTCACGCCAACCCAGGTTGGGGGCCTCGTGTACCCAGCCGTCGTCGCGGCGGACGACGCCGGGCACGGACACCCCCGCTCCCTGCGCGGTGACCTTGAGGTCCTCGGCGAGCAGCTGCGCCGACTCGGTGATGTGCGTGATGACCTCGCCGGGAGTGCGGGTGCGTCGGTGCAGGTTCCAGCTGTGCCGTCCGAGCACCTGTCCGCCGATGCCGACCATCGACATCGACACCTGCTCCACCCGCACGTCGATGGCCAGTACCACCGCGGCCTCGGGTGTGGGCATCACCAGGAGTGAAGGACGCCCGGCGCCGGTGCGCTGCACCGGGACCGCCTCGGTGACGACGCCGGTCTCGGCGAGCCCGTCGACGACGGCCTTGATCGTGCTGCGGTTCAGGCCCAGCTCGGTGGCGAGTACCGCGCGGGTGCACGGCCCTTCGACGTGCAGGCGGCGCAGCAGCGCCGCCCGGTTGTGCCGCCGGACCTCGTCGGGCCGCGCGCCTGCGGTCATTGTCCCGGGGCCTGTGCCGTCCGCGCCCCAGGCCCGGTTCACCGGACCGTATCGGCCGATCGCCGCCGCGAGAGCACGTCAACGCCTGCCGCCAGCAGCAGCACGATGCCGTTGACGAGGAACACCACCGAGGCAGGCTGACCCAGCAGCCCCATCCCGTTGTTGACCGTCGCCAGCACCGCGCCACCGATGACGGCGTTGCTGATTCGCCCACGCCCGCCGAACAGCGAGGTTCCGCCGATGACGGCGCCACCGACCGCGAACAGCAGCGTGTTGCCGCCACCTGCCGACGGAGACACCGATCCGACCTTCGAGGAGTAGATGATCGCGCCGATCGCCGCGAAAGCCGAGGAGATGATGAAGACGGCCCCCCGGATCTTGACGACGTCGATGCCCGCGCGGCGTGCCGCCTCGCGGTTGCCGCCGACCGCGTAGATGTGGCGGCCGAACCGGGTGCGGTCCAGCACGTAGGTGCCCAACACCAGCAAGACCAGCACGATCGGCACGACGTAGGGGATGCCCGAGATCTGCGTGGCGCCCGGCGACCTGTTCTGCGTGAGCAGGAACGTGGCGATCGCGGCGAGCACCACGACGGCGCCGATCTTGATCAGCACGAGCCCGGTGGGCTGCGCGACGAGGCCGAGGCGACGGCGCGAGACCTGCCGGGTGAGCATCACCGCCGTGTAGCCGCCCGCCGCGACGACGAACAGGATCCAGCTGCCCAGCGTCGAGAGGTTGCCGTTGGCCACGGCGTTGAGCACGGGGTCACGCAGGCCGAGCGTGCCACCGTCGCCGATGAGCTGCAGGATCACGCCTTGCCACGCGATGAACAGCGCCAGCGTCACGACGAAGGACGGCATGCCGACCTTGGAGACGAGGTAGCCGGTGATGCAGCCGATGGCCACGCCGGTACAGATCGCGAGCAGCATCTCGAGCCACGGGTTCTGTGGGAAGCCGATCACCAGCAGCAGCAACGCGACCGCGGCCAGTGCGGCACCCGACCAGACCCGCAGGATGGCGCCGAGCACGACGGCGAGCGCCAGCACGACCGCGAACAGGATGAACACCGTCGTGCCCATCGCGCCGAGCAGGTTGCCCTTCGACACGAGGTGCAACGCCATCACCGCGGCGCAGAGGCCGGAGGCCGTGCCCGCGGCCAGGTCGATCTCGCCGATCAGCAGTACGAAGACCAGCCCCATCGCGATGACGGTCTGCCCCGCGCCCTGCTGGAGCAGGTTGGCCAGGTTCAGCAGGCTCGGGAAGGTGTCACTGGCGAGCGCGGTGAACAGGACGAACAGCGCGAGCAGACCCAACAGGGCGGGCAGCGCGCCGAGCTCGCCGCCGCGCAGTCCGTTGAAGTAGCCGCGGATCGCCTCGCTCGTGGTCTTCGCGGTCGTGTCGATGCCGAAGTCGGCAGCGCGGTTCGGCTCGGCCGTCTTGGTCTCGGCGGCGGTGTCAGGCGCGTCGGGCCGAGGGGTCTTCTCCATGGATGTCATCTACACGACCACGCTTTCCGGACGCTGCAGGCCGAGCTCGCCCGAGCGACCTGCGGTGATGAGCTCGACGACCTGGCTGTGGGTGACCTCCTTGGTGGGCACCTGCGCCACCATGCGGCCGAGGTAGAGGGTGGCGACGCGGTCGGACACCTCGAAGACGTCGGCCATGTTGTGGCTGATCAGCACCACACCGAGGCCCTGCTCGGCCAGGCGTCTGACCAGGTCGAGCACTTGGCGCGTCTGCGCGACGCCCAGCGCCGCGGTCGGCTCGTCGAGCATGACGACCTTGGAGTCCCACAGCACGGCCTTGGCGATCGCCACGGTCTGGCGCTGTCCGCCGGACAGCCGCGACACCGGCATCCGCACGGAGGTCACGGTCCTGACCGACAGCGACGCGAGCGTGTCGCGCGCCGCCTGCTCCATGTCGGCCTCGTCGAGCAGCCAGGACTTCCCGCGCTCGCGGCCGAGGAACATGTTCTGGACGATGTCGAGGTTGTCGGCGAGCGCGAGGTCCTGGTAGACGACCTCGATGCCGAGCTTGCTGGCGTCGGTCGGACCGTGGATCACCACCGGCTTGCCGTTGAACAGCACTTCGCCGCTGTCGATGGGGTGAATGCCCGCGACGCACTTGACCAGCGTCGACTTGCCCGCGCCGTTGTCGCCGACGAGCGCGGTGACTTCGCCTGCGCGCACCGTGAAGTCGACCCCGTGCAGCACCTGCACCGGGCCGAAGCTCTTGTTCACCCCGCGTAGTTCCAGGATGGGTTCCGTCACGATCACACCTCCTCGTGCGCGGATGCGCGGCCGGGTCCCGGCCGCGCATCCGCAAAAAAGATCGACGGGCTACTGGATGCCGAGTTGGGTGCAGGCAGCCTGGGTGGCCGCGACGCAGATGTCACTCGCCTTGACCGCGCCGTCGTCGATGACCGTCTTGACGTTGTCCTTCGTGATCAGCTGCGGGGTGAGCAGCACCGACTTGACCGTCCGGTTGCCCTTCGGGTCCTGCGACGTCTGGGTCGCGACGGCGTCAGCCGCCGCGGTGTCGCCCTTGGCCAGCGCAACCGCGAGCTTGGCGGTGGCGTCGGCCTCCTGCTTGATCGGCTTGTAGACCGTCATGAACTGGTCGCCGCGCAGGATCGCCTGCAGGCCGTCCGGGGTGGCGTCCTGGCCGGTGACGGGGACCTTGCCGTTCAGGCCGTACTTCTGCAGCACGGTGATGATCGCGCCTGCGAGCCCGTCGTTGGCCGCAGCGACACCGTCCACCTTGCCGCCGTTGGAGGTGAGGATCTGCTCGAACGTCGTGCCGCCCTGCTGGTTGTCCCAGTTCGGGATGGCCTGCTTCTGCACGAGCTTGAGCTTGCCCGAGTCGAACAGCGGCTTCAGCACGTTCTGCTGGCCGTTGTAGAAGAGGGTGGCGTTGTTGTCGGTGGGCGCGCCCTCGATTTGGATGACCTGCGCGCCTGCCTTGTCGCCGATGCCCTTCACGAGACCCTGGCCCTGCAGCTCGCCGACCTTGACGTTGTCGAACGAGACGTAGTAGTCGGCCGTGCCGCCGAGGTTGAGGCGGTCGTAGTTGATCACCGGGATGCCCTGCGCCTTGGCCTTGGCCTCGACCGCGGCGCCCCCGTCGCTCGTGATCGACGCGATGACCAGGACCTTGACGCCGCTGGAGATCATGCCGTCGGCGAGAGTGGAGAACTTCTGCTCGTCACCCTGTGCGTTCTGGATGTCGGCCTGCAGGCCCGCGGCCGCCATCGCGGAGGTGAGCAGGGGCTTGTCGAAGCCTTCCCACCGGGCCGAGCTGGCGGTCTCCGGCAGGATCACACCAACCTTGACCCCGCTGGATGCGGCAGCGCTCGTCGCTCCTCCGCCACTACTGGGGGCAGCGGCGTTCTGTCCACAGGCAGCGAGCGCGAGGGCGAGCCCCGCTCCCGAAGCCGCGAGCGCGGCCTTTCTGATGCGCATGGTCGTCCTTCCACGTCGTCGGGGGTAAATGTTGCGAGTGACAACGTATGGCCCAGCAGCGAGTGGCGCCAAGCACACTGAATCGTTCAAGTAGTCCCGAAACGGTCACGATTCGATGAACCCAGCCGTGATTTGTTGTCGCAGCCGCCGATCGAGCGCCGGCTGCGTCGACGTCCCGGCGCCCGCGGCCAAGGTTCACCCACTCGGCTGCGGGTCACTCGTTAGCATGGAAATTGAACACGTTGCGTGACGAAGACGTGTTCACTGACGGTGATCACCTCACGGTCAGCGCAGCGGCTCCGGCGTGTCCCCTTCGCGTGACCGCAGCGCCACGGCCACGATCACTGCGGCGATGCCTACCCCTTCGAGCAGGTCGGGGATCTGGGCGAGGGCCACCAGGCCGACGACGGTCGCGGTCGCCGGGAGCAACGCGAGCAAGACGGCGAAGCGAGCCTGGCCCAACCTGCGCAGAACGATCTGGTCGATGACGTAGGGCACCACACTCGACAGCACCCCGACACCCACCGCCAACAGCACCACGACCGGGTCGGCCAGCGCGGCGAGACCGTCCAGACCGCCCAGCAGCAGCGCCGGCGAGAGCACGACCGCGGCGACGGCGAAGCCCACCGCCATGTCGTCCAGACCGTTCCCTGCGCCTGCGACGCGCTTGCCGAGCACGATGTAGGCGGCCCACAGCGCCGCGGCCCCGAGCGCCCACAGAACCCCCGAGGGCGACCCTGACCAGCGCACATCCGCGATCAACGCCACGCCGGCCGCGGCCAGCACCACGGCGGCGACGTCGCGCGGACGCCGTGAGGATGCGGCGGCGACGGCCACCGGCCCGCAGAACTCGACCGCCACCGCGGTGCCCAACGGCAGCCGCGCGATGGCCTCGTAGAACGCGATGTTCATGCCCGCGGTGGCCAGGCCGAACGCGACGGCGCGCCGCACACGGGGGCCGCGCCAGGCCGCCGAACCGGGGCGGCGCCACGCCAGCAGCACCACGGCGGCGCCGAGGATCCGCAGGACGGCGACGGACGCAGGGGCCAGCCGCCCGAACAGTCCCACCGCCAGTGCGGCGCCCGCGTACATCGACAGCGCACCGATCACGAACAGTGCCGGCGCGGGCATGCGATGCCGCAGACCGGTCGTCATGGATGCACACCGTAATCGGGGGCGCACAAGAGTTAACAATCTTCCGCTTGCCACGTCACTCGGAACCACCTCATCATTCACTCGTTAACTCAAGAGCGCGGACACCGCAGCGTCACCGGCTGTGGGGTTCGCCTGACATTCCGCGGGTGGACGTGACATGCGTCGCGACGCGCCGCGGGAACACAAGCAGGGGCGCAGAACGTCTGGGATGGTGTAGGAACCGCGCAAGCGGTCGTCACAGCTAAGCGACTTCGAGACCCCCGGTCTCGGAGTCGGACGGAGGGAGACCGCCATGCAGCCTGGAACCCTTACCCGGCCCGAGTTGACCCTCGCCGACCGATGCGACCGTTGCGGAGCAGCGGCCAAGGTGCGGGCGATCCTGCCGAAGGGCGGCGAACTGCTCTTTTGCGGGCACCACGCCAAGGCCCACGCCGACAAGCTTCGCGA
>DASWUV010000129.1:0-3338 GCA_036401495.1 Pseudonocardia sp.
TTTCGGTGCTGGTTGTCGCGGTGACCGGTTACGGCTACAGCCAGTACCGCGATTTCACCGACAGCATCCGCCGCTCGGGTGCGTTGAGCGGGTTGGCCGCACCCGCCCTGATCGGGAAGGACGCGAACATCCTGATCATGGGACTGGACAGCAGGCTGGACGAGAACGGTGATCCGTTGCCGGCGGCACTCTACGCTGCGTTGGACACCGGCGGCGCCGATGTGGGTGGCTACAACGCGAACGTGCTGATGCTGTTGCACATCCCCGGCGATGGCAGCCGGGCCACGGGGATCTCCATCCCCCGTGACGACTACGTCGAGTTGGCGGGCAGCCCGGACGCGATCAGTAAAGGAAAGATCAAACAGGCGTATGGGTTGGCGTTCGATCAGCAACACCGACAGCTGGTGGCGAGCGGTGTCACCGACAAAACAGTCCTGGAGCAGCACAGCCGCGATGCCGGGCGCAATGCCGAAATCGCCACCGTCAGCACCTTCCTGGGTGGGGTGCCGATCGATCACTTCGTCGAGGTCACCATGGTCGCGTTCTATCAGATCGCGCAAGTGGTGGCGCCCATCACGGTGTGCGTGCAAGAGGACACCAGCGACCGCTACTCCGGCGCGGACTTCCACGCCGGGGCACAACAGATCGACGCCGCGCAGGCCGTCGCGTTCGTCCGGCAACGCCGCGACAACCTGCACCCTCGGCTCAACTTCACCGACCTGGACCGGGAACGCCGCCAGCAGGCGTTTATCGCCTCCCTGGCCTACCAGCTCAAACAGGCAGGCACCCTGGCCGATCCGGCCCGGCTGGCCGCCCTGATCGGGGTAGCCCAACAGAACACCGCGGTCGACCCGGGCCTGGACCTGCTCGCGCTGACCCAACAAGCCGCGAACCTGACCTCGGGCAACATCACCTTCACCACGCTGCCCGTCGAGCGGTTCGGCACCGACCCGCGTGGTGAAGACGTCAACATCGTGGACCCGACCCGCATCCGCACCGTCGTCGCCGCCCTCCTGACACCCTCCACCCCCGATGCCGCCGCCACGACCCCAACCGACGGACCCAGCTCTGGACCGGGATCGTTGACGGTCGACGTGCGCAACGCCGACGGTCGGGCCGGGCTCGCGGCCGCGGTCAGCCGGGTAAGCACGGCCGCCGGTTACCTTGCCGGAACCACCACCACCAGCGCGCACCGCACCACCAGCACGATCCTCTACCCGAGCGGAGCCCAGGACGCAGCCCTCGCCCTGGGCCACGTGTTGGGGATCGCGGCCACCGCAGCCGACACGACCGTACCCGCCGGTCACCTCACTGTCGTACTGGGCGCCACCTTCCACCTGCCGCCCCCCAGCGCACCGGTCGCACCCACTGCCCCGAGCACCTCACCCGATCCGGGCCCGGCCGCAGCCGCTCTCGCCGACAGCATCTCCGGCGGCCGCATACCCTGCGTGAAATAATCACCCACCCCTCTGCCGGCAGCCGGGCCCTGGTCCTCCGCGGGGATGACGGGGGTGACTATCCCCGGCTCCACGTTCGACGGCAGCTGCGAGCCGGTTGCCCAGATCTGCGCCGCCCTCGACGACCTGCAGGAGCGCCGGCCTCGACATCCCCGTGCACGGCGGCGGCGCGTCCGGCGATGGTGGCGCCCTTCTGCGGTTCTTCTACGGCGCACGTCCATGGACCCACTAGCCTCGGGCGGTGCGGGCGGCTCGTTTGAAGGAATGAACCAGGGCGTCGGCGTACTCCGCACGGCCTGCTCGACTGCGCTACCGACGGTGTCCGCATTCGGGCCGCTTGCAGGCCCTGGGGATTGGGCCCTGGGGATTGGGACGCAACACAACCCGACCCGATCACTGTCGACGGGAGGCACAAGGCCTCGATCATCTCCAAAGTTCCCACTCCTGTCCGGGTCCTGGCCCAGCCCGCGCCGGCAGGTTTCCCACTCGCGGTGTGGCGTTACTACTGCGGCACCCCGTTCACCGACACCACGTGCAGCCCGAGGCTTTGGATCCGCGCCAGGACGCGGTGCAGGTGGGGTCGTCGATGACGCACCGCCGATGATGGTCTCTTGTGACAGCTCATGGACCCGCAGGTCCCGGTACGGCTGGCGGCGGGACTGGGTCAGGTGACGGTGTGGCCGACGAGGGTCCCGATTCCGTAGGTGACGGCCATCGCGATCAGACCACCGGCCACGTTGCGCGCGATCGCGCGGGCGCGGGGGGCGTTGCCGAGGCGCGCGCTGACCGAGCCGGTGAGGATCAGAGCGAACACCACTACGACCGCGGTGATCGCGACCCGTGCCGTAGCGGGGCCGATGACGATCGCCAGCAGCGGGAACACCGCGCCCACGCTGAACGCGACGAAACTGGCCAGCGCGGCCTGCCACGGGCTGGCCAGGGCGTCGGCGTCGATCCCTAACTCGGCGTCGGCGTGGGCGCTCAACGCATCGCGGGCGGTCAGCGCCCGGGCGACGTCGCGAGCCAGCGGTTCGGGCAGCCCCTTTTGTCGGTACAGCCCGGTCAGCTCGGCCAGCTCGCCGCCCGGGTCTGCGGCCAGCTCGCGGCGTTCCTGGGCGAGCATCGCCTGCTCGGCGTCACGCTGGCTCGACACTGACACGTACTCACCCGACGCCATCGACATGGCCCCGGCGAACAACCCGGCCACCCCGGCGATCAGGATCGCGCCGGCTGACGTGGTGGCGCCGGCGACCCCGACCACGATGCTGGCGGTGGACACGATCCCGTCGTTGGCGCCCAACACCCCTGCCCGTAACCAGTTCAGGCGGCCCCCCGCCATGCCGACATGCGGTTCGCCGACAGAGTCGACAGCTACCGGGTCAGGTTGTGCGGTGGGAGTCGGCAGGGGTGGGGCGGATCCGTCAGGGGAGGAGGAGGCGGCGCACATGGACACCACCTCAGCACAGGATCTGGACCGATTCCAGGAAGGCCAGCCCATCCTGACCCGCGTCGCCGCGCATCGTGGCTGAGCGGACACCCGGAGTGGCCATTCCTAAGTCTTCGCCACACCTGGCCGTCGCCTGTGAAGCGTCGGTAGAACGACGGTGCGCCGCAGCTGCCATGGAATGACAGTGAACCGGTGGGTAGCCCCCTGCCCGGCGGCGGCCCTCGGCCCGGGTCATCGAGGTGAACGCTTCAGAAGATGGCGAGCGGGTTGACCGGTACACCGGTGACGCCGCGCAGGCGGGGCGGGGCAATCCTGAGCGCGCGGAGAGAAGGCGACCATCCAGCCCGCGAGTCAAGCTGCTGATCATCATCTTTGCGGCGGCGTTCCTGTTCACCAAGCGAAAGCTGTTTCGCAGCGCGGGCTGACGATTCCTC
>DASWUV010000130.1:0-8291 GCA_036401495.1 Pseudonocardia sp.
TGGGAGATTCGGGGTCTCGCCGCGGCTGAGTGGAGGGTCATCACATGACAGACGGTGTTCGCCGCCAGACCCTGTTTTGGTGGCAACGGTTGCGCCATAATCAGGGTTGGAGTGGGGCTGCGGCCACCCGACTGCGGCCACCTCTTGTTTTGCCCGGGAGGTCGCCGTGACCCAGGTCGAGCCGAAACCCATCGTTGCGCGGCCCTACCCCGCGCGCCCGATCGTCAAGGGCAGCCAGCTGCTGCACATGGTGGGAACAACGGATCCGAAGGACATCGCGATCTTATACCTGGTCACCTCGTTCGGGTTCTTCATGGTGGGCGGGCTGATGGCCATGCTGATGCGCGCCGAGCTGGCCCAGCCCGGCCTGCAGTTCCTGTCCAACGAGCAGTACAACCAGCTGTTCACCATGCACGGCACGATCATGCTGCTGCTCTACGCGACGCCGATCCTGTTCGGCTTCGCCAACTACATCGTGCCGCTGCAGATCGGCGCCCCCGACGTCGCGTTCCCCCGGCTCAACGCCTTCTCCTACTGGGCGTTCCTGTTCGGCGGCCTGATCGTGCTCTCCGGTTTCATCACCCCTGGTGGCGCTGCGGACTTCGGCTGGTTCGCCTACACCCCGCTCTCGGACGCCATCCACTCCCCCGGCTATGGCGCCGACCTGTGGATCACCGGGCTGATCCTCGCGGGCCTGGGCACCATCCTGGGCGGCGTCAACTTCATCACCACCATCGTCTGCCTCCGCGCACCGGGCATGACGATGTTCCGGATGCCGGTCTTCACCTGGTCCATCTTCGTCACCGCCATCCTCATCCTCATCGCCTTCCCCGTACTCACCGCCGCACTGTTCGGACTACTGGCCGACCGCCAGCTCGGCGCGCACGTGTTCGACCCCGCCAACGGCGGGGCGATCCTCTGGCAACACCTGTTCTGGTTCTTCGGCCACCCCGAGGTCTACATCGTCGCGCTACCGTTCTTCGGGATCATGTCCGAGGTCATACCCGTCTTCAGCCGTAAGCCGCTGTTCGGCTACAAGGGCATGATCTACGCGCTCATCGCGATCGCCGCTCTGTCGGCGGCGGTGTGGGCCCACCACATGTACGCCACCGGCGCCGTGCTGCTGGCCTTCTTCTCCCTCACCACCTTTCTCATCGCGATACCGACCGGCGTCAAGTTCGTCAACTGGATCGGCACCATGTGGAAAGGCCAGATCACCTTCGAGACGCCGATGATGTTCGCCCTCGGCTTCCTCGTGACCTTCCTGTTCGGCGGCCTCACCGGGGTCCTCCTGGCCAGCCCCCCAATCGACTTCAACGTCTCAGACACCTACTTCGTCGTCGCCCACTTCCACTACGTCCTGTTCGGCACCATCGTCTTCGCCACCTACGCCGGGATCTACTTCTGGTTCCCGAAGATGACCGGCCGGATGTTGGACGAGACGCTGGGCAAGGTGCACTTCTGGCTGACGTTCATCGGGTTCCACACCACGTTCCTGGTGCAGCACTGGCTGGGCAACATGGGCATGCCGCGCCGCTACGCGGACTACCTGCCCACCGACGGATTCACCACACTGAACGTGATCTCCTCGATCGGCGCGTTCATCCTCGGCGCCTCCACCTTGCCATTCATCTGGAACGTGTTCCGCAGCTACCGCTACGGGCGGGTCGTCACCGTGGATGACCCATGGGGCTTCGGCAACTCGCTGGAATGGGCCACCTCCTGCCCGCCGCCGCGGCACAACTTCACCGAACTGCCCCGCATCCGCTCCGAAAGACCCGCGTTCGACCTGCACTACCCGCACCTGATGCAACGCCACCGCGAAGAAGCCCACATCCACGCGCGGGAGGACAAGACCCCGCGGAGCTGAGGCGCGCCGACGCGGCCGCCGTTGTCGTGAATCTCTGCAAACACTCGCACTGGAGGTGCCCTACTCGAGCCGCGTCGATCTGCGCCCGGGAACACTTGTCGCAGTGATGAAGGCGCACCGCCGCGCGCGGCCGCGCCGAGTAGTACCGCAATGGCCGGATGGATCGCGCGGTGTAGGACCTCAGTCTCACCGCTGACGATCAGGCGGTACCCGTCAGCCAGCGGCGCGCCTCGGACTCCTCGCGCACCACGAGCAGGATCTTGCCCACCACGCCGCCGCGTCCATAGCCTCGTGCCGCGCCGCACCGCGGTCTCGGCCAGGAACAGCTCGCGCACGGTTGCGGGCTGATGCAAGCCACTTCGGCGAGACCGGCGACACCCCGCAGATGGGCCCCCGTTCAGCGGCCCAGCCGTCGGCGTGCGACGCGCAGGAGATCGATGGTGGCTGCGCGGACCTCATCGGCGCCAGTCACAGGAGCCGGGAAAGCGACCCGGACCGCCTCGTCATGGCCGTCCGCATGGACGGCCTTCATGTCCATGCCATACCGATCCACGCCGACCATCGCCGCCGATGCGACATCGGCGATCTCGCCGAACACTTGGCAGTAGGCGACCAGCGCGTCGACGTGGTCGTCGTTCATGTGGCTGATGATCCCTGGCGCCGACCCTACGAGGGGGTCGGGCTCGGCCGCCGCGTACTCCGGTTCCGGCACCCAACTCATGTGCGCGAACCCGCCGATATAACGCACCCGAGCGACCTGCATGCGGAACAGGGAGAAGTCGTGGCCGACGTAATAGGTGGCGGGATGGCGACCCCGGTAGCGGTCGAGTGCGGTGTCAAGGTCCGGACCGGACAGCATCGACACGGTGCCCACGAGGGTGAGCCTGGGCTGCGCGAGCCGGTCGGAGTCGTCGCCCGACGTGGTGACCAGCAGCGATGCCCGCGGATCGGCGGCCAGGTTGCGCGTGTGCTCGGCGAGCGCGGAGAGGCAGAAGATCGGGCGACCCGCGCCGTCGTCCACGTGTCCGACGACGGAGCCAAACGGGTAGCCCGGCAGCTCGGCGCTCATCGTCGCCAGAGCGCCGCCCGTGGCGGTGGCCAGCAGGGTGCGTGACCGTTCCGCATCGGACGAGACGGTCCGGGCGCCCGCCGTCACGACCCGGACCGCGGCTGGTGCTTCAAGGCCGTGCGGGCTCGCTGCACCCGACAGACACTTCGGTCAGACAACACCGCACGACTCCTCGGCTAGGCAACCTCGACTATGGCCGGGCGGCCTGAGGAGGACAAGAGCGGCTTGCCCCCCGCCGGTAGCGCCTACACCAGATTCATCGAAGCCGTGGCCTGGACCGCATCAATGGAGCTACGCAGAGTTGGCCCTATGGCGCCTGAGCCGAAATGACGACGAACGTCCAGTTGGTGCCGGCCCTGTTCCTGAGCGACCCCGATGCAGACCTGTTCGGCACGGAGATCACCGCACGAACCGGCGTCGGCAGGATTCGAAGATGGAGCGCATCCGCCCCGCTGATGATCGACGGGCCGGGAGGGCGGTCAGCGCGGGGCGTCGAGCACCGGGTTGCGGCCGCTCGCGACGACCTGACCGGGCTCGGCCCCCGGCACGAACGTGCGCCAATCGCCACTGACCATCGTCGGGGCGGGCACCACGCGCACGCCATCGGCGAAGTAGGTCGTGGCCAGCACCATGCGGGGCACGGTGGTGCGGTTGGCGCCTGCGGTGTGGACGCAGTGGGCCGCGTGGAAGCTGACCTCGCCGGTGCCGAACGGCCCGTCCTCCACCGCGACGTCCGCACGCCGGAACGCGTCAGACACCCCGCGGTCGTAGGAGGTGCCGTGCTTGTCGAATGGCACGTCGGCGGCGATCCGCCAGGTCTCGGCGCCGCGGGCGAACGCCAGCGGGCCCATCTCCCGCGGCGTGGGCTGCAGCGGGATCCACGCGGTGAGGACCGACGGGGAGTCGAGGGGGAAGTGGTGGGCGTCGTAGTGCCACGGTGTGCGGCCCGCGCCGGGCTCCTTCGACAGCGCGTTGTCGTGGTAGAGCCGCACCCGGTCGACGCCCAGCAGCGCGGCGGAGATCCCGCCGATCCGCGGGGACAGCACCGCGGCGCGCACCAGCGCATCGTCGAGCCACATCATCTCGAGGCTCTGGAACCCGACGGCCGGGTCGACCGCCGCGTCCAGCATCTCCCGCAGCCGCGCCCGCAGCCGCGCCACCACCCCGGCGGTCAGCACGCCGGGTAGCTTGACGAACGACGCGTCCCGGAACGATGCGACCTGCGCGTCGGTGAGCGGGTAGGGCTGCGCCAACTCGGCGGCGACCGCGTCGTCGGACGGGAGCGGGCCGGGGTCGTGCGGGGTGGGCACGACGAGCGGCCCCTGCTCGGCGGGCGCGTCGGCGAGGGACATGTACCAGTCCCACCACTGGTCATTGCCGCGGTCCCAGGCCACGGCCACGTCGGAGGCCGACCCGGCCGCGGTCGCGTCCGACAGGTGCGGGTTGGTCACGCCGGCTGCTCCCAGGTGATCAGGTCCACCTCGTGGCGGAAGGTGTAGGTGCCGTCGGCCCCCCGGCAGTCAGCCAGGTAGCCGGCCAGCGGCTCGCGGGCCTCCATCGCCTCCAGCGACACCATGTCGTCGAACGCGCAGCGCTGCAGGAACCCCTCGACGACGGCCCGGTCGACCGAGCCGGTGCGGTAGTGCAGGGTCTGCACGGCGACGTCGGCGCCGGCGGAGCGCAGGGCCGCGGCCACGCCCTCCGCGTCGGTGTAGGGCGCGACGTCCGGGGCGAAGGCCGGGCGGTAGGCCTCGTAGAACGCCAGGTAGTGCGACCGGCCGACGGCCTGGGCGACCGCGCCGAACCCGCCGGGCCGCAGCGCCGCCACCATGCGGGCGGCGCCGGCGGCCAGGTCGTCCGGTGGCAGCGCGTACAGGGCGTGCGTGGCCCAGGCGACGTCGTAGGCGCCCCGGCGATCGAAGTCCTGCAGCACGACCTCGTGCTCCTCCCCCGCGACGAACGGGGGCGCGAGGACCGACCGCGCCTCGGCGATGCTGAACGCCGACGGATCGAGCAGGTCGGCCCGGACCGACGGCTCGGCGGGCAACCCGGCGGCCAGCAGCGCGGCGGGGAACTTGCCGCTCCCGCAGGCCACGTCGAGCAGCCGGACCCGGCCGTCCACGGCGTGCACGCGCAGGTCGGCCGCCCAGTCGCGGGCTCGCACGAGCTGCCGGTAGTCCTCCGTGGCGAGCGCGTAGAAGGCCTGCATCTCGGCGCGCCCCGCCTCGCTCCAGTGGTTCAGGCTGCGCTGGGCGGTGTCGGGGCTGCTCACCACCCGAGCCAACCACAGCGTGCCGTTCGCCGCGCCGGGAGCACGCGCCCCGCCTACGTTGAGAAAGTGCCCATCCTGCGCTCGAGCCGTCCGACGGACCGGATGCGGGAGGGGACGCCGAACCAGCCCGCACTGCCCGTCCTCACCCCCGAGCGCTACGCGGTCACGCACGCCGCCTACGAGGCCGCCAGCGACCAGCGGTCGATGCTGAAGGAGTGGCTGGCCCGCGAGCTGCCGCCGCTGCTCGCCGACCGCGACCCGCTGCGCGTGGTCGGGGTGGGCGTCGGGGACGGGTCGGTCGACGCGGTGCTGGCCGCCGCGCTGGCGGTCGGCAGCCGCCGCGTCCTCTACACGGGCGTCGAGCCGCACGCGACGTCGGCCGTCGGGTTCGCGCGCCGGCTCGCCGCGCTGGCCGTCGCCGACTTCGTCGACCTCGTCCCGACGGTGACCATCGCCGCCTTCGCCGACTACGACGGGGGCGCCACGGCCGATCTCGTGCACTTCGTCCACTCGCTCTACTACGTCGACGACCTGCCCGCGGCGCTGGACCAGGCCCTGGGCATGCTCCGGCCGGGTGGCCTCCTCGTCGCGGCGACGGCGCCGCTGCAGCCGCTGTGCGTGATCACCGAGCTGCTCTCGCCGTGGTCCGGGCACCGCCCCTGGTTCGCCGAGGACGTGCGCGCCGAGCTGGACGCGCGGGGGCTCGACGTGCGCGGCGAGACGCTCGTCGGGCACCTGGACGTGGCCGACGTGCTGGCCGACCCGCTCGGGCGCGGCGAGGCCGTGTTCGACTTCCTGGCGGGCGCGCGCACGGCCCCGGTGGACCCCGACGTGCGCGAGGGGGTGCTCGCGCACCTGCGCGGCCTCGCAGTGCCCGGGCACCCGGGCGTGGTCCCGCACCCGATCGACGTCGTGGTCGCCGTCCGCGCCTGATCGCTTGCCCGCGTTCCCTCGGAACGGGCCCGGTTTCCCCGAGCGGCGGCGGGGTCGCCCCCGGCCGAGGAGCCCCGCGCCATGGACGACGTCGTCGGTACCCGGGCACGCGGGATCGAGCTATGCACCGTCGTCGGCATCGCGCAAGGAATGGATCATGCTATGCAGGATCCGGAACGCGCCCGCCTGCTCGGTCTCGGTCATACCGGCCAACATTCTGACCTCGACGGACCGCACCGCTACCGTCGCCTCCTCTAGACCGCGTCGGCCCTGAGGCGTGAGCCGGGTGGGAAGAACCTTCCCGACAGGTGCCTGCGCAGGCCTGCTCACGTAGCCCTCTCGTTCCAGAGCCTGCAGCAACACGCTCATCGACTGCCGTGACACGAACGCGCCCCGCGCGAGCTCGGAGTTCGACAACCCCGGCCGCTGAGCCAGCAGCTCAAGGCAGGAGTAGCGCGTCACGCTCATCCCGAGCGGCCGCAACACCTCTTCCATCGCCGCGCGCAAGGCGCTCGACGCCTGTTTCAGCAGGTAGCCCAGTGACGTCTCCAGGTGGACGCCGCGACCGCCTTGACTCATGTCAGCATTCTGACATAGATTGCTGCGTGTCAGAATGCTGACACGCAGAGAAGGAGCATCAACATGCCCGCCACCGGCCCCGACTTCATCTCCCTCCAAACGCGTGACCTCGATGCTTCGCAGGCGTTCTACGAGCGGTACCTCGGCCTCGTCCGCTCGCAGGCCGGACCTCCGCACGCCGTCGTCTTCGAAACGAAACCGATCACGTTCGCACTCCGCGACGTCCTACCCGGCAGCGATCTCGCCTCCGCCGCTCAGCCCGGCATCGGTGCCGCGATCTGGCTCCACGCCACAGACGTCCAGGCCGTCCACGATGCGCTTGTCGCCGACAGTCACACCATCGTCTCCGCACCGATCGACGGCCCCTTCGGCCGGACATTCACCTTCGCCGACCCCGACGGCTACCACATCACTCTCCACGACCGCACCTGATCGGCCCAACACCACCAAACGATCACCGTTCCCCCGACGGCCGCAGTTGCGCCCGAGACTCGAGAATCCAGGCGAACCGCCATCCGGCAGCGGACAAACGTGGTGCAGCGGCCGAGGCCGGCACGTGCGGCTGGCACTACCCGGCGACCGAGCGTTGAGTCGAGATTCGTCAGCTCATGCGGTGACGGCCACGGCGGCCCGGCCGCCGTCGACGTCGAGCACCGTGCCGTGCACGAACGCGGCCTCGTCGGAGGCGAGATAAACCGCGGCGGCGGCGATGGCATCCGGGTGGCCCGCCCGGCCCGCAGGTGTGCCGCGCATCAGCCGCTCGCCTGCGTACTCCTGGTCGACGCCCAGGTCCGGTGTTCGAATGACGCCCGGCGAGATGGCGTTGACCCGCACACCGCGCGGCCCGAACTCCGCAGACCACGCCCGCGTCAAGGTCTCCAGCGCACCCTTGGTGGCGCTGTAGAGCGAACTGGTCCCGATGCCCAGCCGCGCAATCCACGAGCCGAGGTTCACGATCACGCCGCCACCCGCGTCGATCATGCCGGGGACGACGGCCTGGGTGAGGAAGAACGGAGCCCGGACGTTCACCCCGACGACCCTGTCGAAGGTCTCCTCATCGAGGGTCAAGGTAGTGGAGACGGGAAAGATGCCCGCGTTGTTGACCAGGATGTCCAGCCTGCCGCCGAGCCGCTCGGTGGCCTCGGCCGCCAACGCGCTGCAGGCTGCTGCGCTGCCGTCAAGGTCGGCGCAGACCCAGTCGGCTCGACCGCCGCTGTCCCGAATGCCTGCAACTACGGCCTTGCCCCGAACCTCGTCCCGGCCCGAGACGACGACGTGCGCTCCTTCCGCAGCGAAGGCGACGGCGATGGCGCGGCCGATGTTGCTGGTCGAGCCCGTGACGAGCGCCGTCTTGCTTGAGAGTCGATTCATGGCTTCCACGCTCCAAACGGAAAGTTGGACCAACAAGTCCGAAAACTGCTCAACGTGCGTCAGAGGTGGTCGGCGTCGACGACTGCCCTGGCGAAGGCCTCGGGCGCCTCTTGGGGCACGTTGTGGCCGATGCCCGCGAAGACCCGGTGGTCGTAGCGGCCCGTGAACTTCCCGCGGTAGGAGGCGCCGTCGGCCGC
>DASWUV010000131.1:0-8037 GCA_036401495.1 Pseudonocardia sp.
CCGGTAGCGGTCGTGGGCGAGGCGCATGACCGTCAGGTCGGAGCGGAAGCCGCCCTTCGCGTCGAGCACCGGGGTGTAGAGGACACGGCCGTCCCGGACGTCGGCCTGGGCGACGACGATGCTCTGCACGGCCTGCGCCGCGGCGGGCCCGACGACGTCGAAGATCGCGAAGGCGGACAGGTCCACGATGCCCGCGCGCTCGCGCATCGCCAGGTGCTCGCCGTTGATGATGGGCGACCACCAGCGGCTGTCCCACTCGTGCGCGCGCGGCATGACGGCGTCCCCGTACTCGCCGAGCAGGGACTCGTTGCTCGCGTACCACATCGGCCGTTCCCAGCCCGCGGTCTCGAAGAACACCGCGCCCGCCTCCTGCTCGGCCGCGTGCATCGGCGCGAGGCGCTTGCCGCGCTCGCCCGACCACTGCTCGCCGGGGTGCACGATGCCGTAGGTCTTGTTGAACGCCTCCGCCGTGCGGGAGCGGACGTGGCTGCGCGTGCGCTGGTGCGGGTAGAACCGGGCGATGTCGGAGTGGTGCACGTCGATCTCGGAGTACCCGTGGGTCATCCACTCCGCGACCGCGCGCCCCACACCGGGGCCTTCCTTGATCCACACAGCCGCGGCCGACCACAGGCCCTTGACCTCCGGCGTCTCCCCGAGGATCGGGGCGCCGTCCGGGGTGAGGGAGAGCAGGCCGTTGATGGCGTAGCGGATCTCCGCACCCTCGGCGCCGAGCGCGTCGGGCATGAGCTCCAGCGCCTGCTCGAGCTGGGGGTCGAAGTCGTCGTCGGTGAACGGCAGCTCGGTGGGGGAGAGCTTGGACTGCTCGATCGACGGGATGTCGGTCGCGTCGTGCAGGATCGGGCGGTGGGCGTAGGAGCCCACCTCCATGTCGGCGCCGTGCTGGCGCTCGTAGCAGAACGTGTCCATGTCGCGGACGATCGGGAACGAGATCTCGCCGGGCCGCTCGGCCAGCGCCGCGATGGGCCCCACGGAGATCATCTGGTGCACGGCGGGGGTGAGCGGGATGGCCGCGCCCGCCATCTTCGCGAGCTTCGGGCTCCAGACCCCGCAGGCGATCACCACGGTCTCGGCCTCGATGTCGCCGCCGCTCGTGCGGACCCGCCGGATGTGGCCCTGCTCGACGTCCATGCCGAGGACCTCGACCGTCGGCACGACCGTGAGCGCGCCGAGTTCCATCGCCCGCTCGCGCATGATCGTGCCCGCGCGCAGCGAGTCGACCACGCCGACCGACGGCGTCCAGAACGCCCCGAGGATCTGGTCCTTCTCCAGGAACGGGACGCGCGCGACGACGTCGTCGGGCGTCACGAACTCGGCGTCGATGCCCCAGGCGCGCGCCGAGGACATGCGCCTGCGCAGCTCCTCCATCCGCTCCGGCGTGCGGGCCACCTCGTAGCCGCCCGACTCGGTGAAGACGCCCAGCTCCTTGTACTGGCGCATGGAGTCCAGCGTCAGGTCGGTCAGCTCGCGGGAGTGGTCGACGGGGAAGATGAAGTTCGAGGCGTGCCCGGTGGAGCCGCCGGGGTTGGGCAACGGGCCCTTGTCGATCTGGACGATGTCGCGCCAGCCGAGGCGCGCCAGGTGGTAGACCAGGCTGTTGCCGACGATGCCCGCGCCGATCACCACGACCCGGGCGGTGGGGGGTGCGCTCACCATGAACTCTCTCCTCTAGTCGCCCAGCTCGCGGCGGCGGCGGGTCACGTACTCCTGCAGCTCCTCGCGCACCGCGTCGTCCAGCGGCGGCGGCACGTACTCCTCGAGCTTGCGGTGCGCGACGTCGCGCGCACGGGCGGCGGCGTCCTGGCTGCCCCGCCGGACCCAGCGGTCGTAGTTGTCCGAGCTGTTCACGAACGGCCGGTAGAAGCAGGTGCGGAAGCGCTCCATCGTGTGCGCGGCGCCGAGGAAGTGCCCGCCGTGGCGGACCTCGTCGTGCGCGTCGAACGCCAGCGACGCCTCGTCGATCTCCAGCGGGGTGAACTCCTGCTGCAGCATCTCCAGCACCTGGACGTCGAGGATGAACTTCTCGTAGCTCGCGACCAGTCCGCCCTCCAGCCAGCCCGCCGCGTGCATGACCCAGTTGATGCCCGCGAGGAACGTCGGGAGCATCGTCATCAGGCCCTCGTAGCCCGCCTGCGCGTCGGGCGACTGGCTCGACGTCAAGCCGCCGCCCGAGCGCACCGGAAGACCGAAGTGGCGCGCGATCTGCCCGGTGGCGAGCAGTCCCGTGGCTGACTCCGGCGTGCCGAAACACGGCGAGCCGGACTGCATGTCGATGTTCGAGAGGAACGACCCGAAGATCACCGGGCAGCCGGGGCGGATCAGCTGCGCGAGGGCGATGCCGGTGAGCGCCTCGGCCATCTGCTGGGCCAGCGAGGCCGGGATCGATACCGGCGACATGGCGCCCATCAGCAGGAACGGCGTGATGACGACCGCCTGGTTGGCCTCGCAGTAGGCGATCTGCGCCTCGAGCATGCGCTCGTCCCAGCGGAGTGGGGAGTTGCAGTTGATCAGCGAGATGGTGGCGGGCGTGGCCTCGATCGCCGCCCGGCCGCCGAACAGGATGTCGGTCATGGCCAGGGTGTCCCTGGCGTTCACGCCCGACACCACGTTGCCCATGTAGATCTTGTCGGTGAGCGTCTGCAGCGCGTAGGTCATGTCGAGGTGTCGCGAGTCCAACGGAGTGTTCTCCGGCTCGCAGATCACCCCGCCCGCGGAGTCGAGCACGGAGAAGCTCTGGGAGAGCTTGGTGAAGTTGTCGAAGTCGTCCATCGTCGCGTCGCGGCGGACGTCGCCCTCGCGCACGAAAGGCGGCCCGTACACGGCGCCGAACGCCATGGAGTCGTCGCCGATGTGCACGGTGTTGGCCGGGTTGCGGGCCTGCACGTCGAACGAGCGGGGCGCTTTGGCCACCTGTTCGAGCACGAAGTCGGGATCGAACTTGACGCAGTCGTCCTCGACCTTCTGCCCCGCCTGGCGGAACAGTTCCAGCGCCCGTGTCGAGCCGAACTCGACGCCGATCTCCGAGACCAGGCGCCGCCAGCCGCCGTCGAGCGTATTCATCGCTTCCTGCGAGAGGATCTCGTAGCGGGGCATCGCATTCCGGAACATGCGCCCTCTCATCTCCTCTTGACGTGCTGCTCGACCGGCGTCACAGTAACCGCAATTGCCGGAACACAGGTTCCACAATGTAAAACTCTCGCGGAGCTTGCGGAGCGAACATCAATACGGGATGGATTCCTCATGGCGACGCAGACGGGAAGCCAAGCCGTCGAACGTGCGAGCGCCCTGCTCAGCCTCATCGTCGAGTCCGGTGCCCCGCGCACCTTCAGCTCGCTGGTCGACGAGCTCGGCCTGGCGAAGTCCACCACCTCCCGGCTGCTGCAGGCACTCGAGCGCAGCAGGCTGGTGCACCGCGACCGGGCCGGGGCGTTCCGGCCGGGGGCGCTGTTCTCCCTGCACGCGGCCCGGCCCAGCGCGTTGCACGACCTCTCCGAGCTGGCCCGCCCGACCATGGAGCACCTGTCCGAGCTCTCCCGTGAGACGGTGAACCTCGCCGTTCCCCGCGGCAGCCAGCTCGTCCAGATCGACCAGGTCGACAGCCGGTACCTGATCGGGGCGACGAACTGGGTCGGCGTCGACGTGCCCGCGCACTGCACGGCGCTGGGCAAGGTGCTCTTCGCCTACCGTGCCCTGCCGGTGCCGCCGGGCCACCTGGAGCGCCGCACGCCGCACTCGCCCGTCGACCGCGCCCAGCTCGACCACGCCCTCGTCGAGGTACGGCGTCGGGGCTGGGCGGCCTCGCTCGACGAGCTGGAGCTCGGCCTGGCCGCGGTGGGCGCTCCGGTCCGGGCGGTCGACGGCGCCGTCGTCGCCGCGGTGTCGGTCTCCGGACCCACGAACCGCATCAACGACTACGGCATCACCCAGCTCGGCGATCTGCTGGTCGCCGAGCTGCGCGGCCTGTCAGCGCTGTTGGGCCATCAACCCGGTCGGAAGGAAGGCTTGGCATGACGGACCACCAGATGATCCTTCAGGGGCTCTACGACGAGACCCTCGTCGGCAACAAGCCCCGCGTGCTGGAGCTGACCAGGGAAGGCCTCGACTCGGGTCTCACCCCCGAGTCGATGCTGTACGACGCGCTCATCCCGTCGCTGGAGGAGGTCGGTGCCCGCTTCGAGCGGGGCGACTTCTTCGTGCCGGAGATGCTGGTCGCGGGCCGGGCCATGAGCGGCGCGCTGGACATCCTGCGCCCGCTGCTGGCCGAGACCGGCGCCCAGACCGTCGGCACCTTCCTCATGAGCACGGTCAAGGGCGACGTGCACGACATCGGCAAGAACCTGGTCAACATCATGTTGGAGGGCGCGGGCTTCCACGTGATCGACCTCGGCGTGCAGGTGTCGCCGGAGAAGGTGATCGCGGGCATCCACGAGCACAAGCCCGACATCGTCGGCTTCTCCGCGTTCCTGACGACGACCATGCCGATGTTCAAGGCCAACATCAACGCGCTGCAGAAGGCGGGCCTGCGCGACCAGGTGATCGTGATGGTCGGCGGCGCCCCGGTCACACAGGAGTACGCCGACGCGGTGGGCGCCGACGGCTACGCGTCCGACGCGTCGACGGCCGTGCGCAAGGCCAAAGAACTGCTCGCCGCCCGTCGTGCGGCCGTGGGGGTCTCCTGATGCACACCGTCGTGCGGTCGGCCACCCGCGAGGTCGTCATCGGCTCCGACCAGCCGTTCTGTCTGATCGGCGAGCGGCTCAACCCGACCGGCCGCAAGCTGTTCGCCGAGCAGTTGCGCCGCGGCGACCTCTCGCGCATCGCGCTGGACGTGGAGCAGCAGGTCGCGGGCGGCGCGACGATGCTGGACATCAACATGGGCGTGCCGCTGGCCGACGAGGCCGAGCTGCTCGCCAATGCCGTCACGATGGTGCAGGAGCTCACCGACCTTCCGCTGTGCATCGACTCGTCGGTCGTCGAGGCGCTGGAGGCGGGGCTCGCCGCCTACCGGGGGAAGGCCTTGGTCAACTCGGTCACCGGTGAGCGGGAGCGGCTGGAGCAGATCCTGCCGATCGTCGCGCGGCACGGGGCGGCGGTGATCGCGCTGCCCAACGAGGAGGACGAGATCCCTGACGACCCGTACAAGCGGCTGGAGATCACCCGCAAGATCCTCGACATCGCCGTCGGCGAGTACGGCATCCCGATCGAGGACATCGTCATCGACCCACTGGCGATGCCCATCGGCGCGGACACGACGCTGGTGGTCAAGACCCTGAAGACGATCGAGCTGATCCACGACGAGCTGGGCCTGAACATGACCCTCGGCGCGTCGAACGTCTCCTTCGGCATGCCGGGGCGGGCGACGTTGGGCGCCACCTTCCTGCCGATGGCCATGGACCGCGGGCTGACCAGCGCGATCCTGGACGTGCGCGCCCCGCAGATCGTCGAGGCGGTGAAGGCCGCGGACCTCCTGCTCGGCAACGACGAGTGGGGCGCGGCCTGGATCGCGCGCAGCCGCGCCGCCGCAGCAGCCGCGAAGGCCGCGGCGGAGAAGTCGGCGTAGAGGTGAGTTCCGCTGGGGTGAGGTTGGCGCCGTGCGCGGAAAACGTCGTCAGGGCAACGTTTTCCGCGCACGAGGGGTTCTCGCCATGACCGCCCTCCCCGAGCCGCCCCCGCCCGACCGGGTCCGGATCCGCTTCCACCCCGACGGCGCCCAGCCCCGCGACGTGCGGGTGCCCGCCGGGGCCACGCTGTTCGACGCCGCCAGCTGGAACGGCATCGCCGTCGACTCCACGTGCGGCGGCCACGGCACCTGCCGCAAGTGCCGGATGCGGGTGGTGGCGGGCGACGTCGCCGTGTCCCGGTTGGACCCGCGTGCCTTCAGCCCCGACGAGCTGCGCGCGGGCTGGCGGCTGGCGTGTCGGGCACTGGCCGAGCGCGACCTCGACGTCGAGGTGCCACCGCTGGTCACCCGGCCGAAGGCGGCCACCGTCGGCGTCGGCCGCCAGGTGATCCTGCGCCCCGCCCTGCAGAAACGGTGTGTGCAGCTGACCGAGCCCACGCTCGCCGACCAACGCACCGACCTCGAACGGCTGCTCGACGCCTTGCCCGACCTCGAGCTGCGCGCCGACCTCCGTGCCGTGCGGAACCTGTCGCGGGCGATGCGCACGGCCGACGACCTGACCGTGACCGCGGTGGTGGTCGACGAGTTGCTGATCGACGTCGAGCCGGGCGACACGAGCGAGCGCCGGTTCGGCATCGCGTTCGACCTCGGCACCACCACGGTCGTGGCGACGCTGCTCGACCTCGCCACCGGCACGCCCGTCGCGGTCGCGTCGATGCTCAACCCCCAGCAGCCCTTCGGCGCCGACGTGATCACCCGGATCAGCGCGACGATGCTGGATCCCGACGCGCTCGACCGGCTCACCACGCTCGCGCAGGGCTGCCTCGACCAGCTCGCGGGCGAGGTGTGTGCTGAGGGCGCCGTCGAGCGCGGCGAGGTGTACGAGATCGCGCTGGCGGGCAACGCCACGATGACCCACCTGGTACTGGGGATCGACCCGGAACCGCTCGGCGTGGCGCCCTTCGTGATGGCTGCCCGCTCCTTCGACGGCCTTGTGGCCGCCGACCTGGGCGTCGGCGTGCACCCGGGGGCGCGGGCGTACGTGTTCCCCGCGTTGGGGGCGTACGTCGGCGGCGACATCGTCGCGGGCGCGCTCGCGTCCGGCATGGACCGCGACCGGCGCGTTCGCCTCTTCATCGACATCGGCACGAACTGCGAGATCGTCCTGGCCGCGGGGGACCGGCTGCTGGCCACGGCGGCCCCCGCGGGCCCCGCGTTCGAGGGTGCGGCCATCCGGTGCGGAATGCGCGCCGCGCCGGGGGCGATCGAGGGCGTGAAGATCAGCGACGACGACGTGGCGCTGCAGGTCATCGGCGACGTCGAACCGCTCGGCCTCGCGGGCTCCGGGCTCGTCGACGCCGTCGCCGCGCTGGTGGCGGCGGGGCTGGTCGACTCGTCGGGGCGCCTGGTCACCCCGGACGCCCCCGGCATTCCCCCGGGACTGGCGGCGCGCCTGCAGCAGGTCGGGCAGGAGCGGGTGTTCGTGCTGCACTTCCGCGGGGAGCAGGTCGCGGAGGCGCTCTACCTGTCGCAGCGCGACATCCGGGAGCTGCAGTTCGCCAAGGCCGCGATCGCGACCGGCTGGCAGTTGCTGCTGGAGGAGCAGGGCCTGACCGCGGCCGACGTGGCGCAGGTGGTGTTGGCCGGTTCGTTCGGCAGCTACCTCGCCCCCGCCAGCGCCGTGCGGATCGGCCTGGTGCCCGCCGTCGCCGTGCTGCGCATCGTCAGCGCGGGCAACGTGGCGGGGGAGGGGGCGAAGATGGCGTTGCTGTCGATCCGCGAGCGCGCGGCGGCACAGGCGTTGCTGGAGGAGGTGCACTACGTCGAGCTCTCGGACCGCGCCGACTTCAACGACCAGTTCGTCGACCGGCTCGCCTTCCCCCTCTGACGTGGCGGCCCGATCGCCAGGGCCCGACGTCGGGGTGCGGGTCGCCGTTGTTGCCTGCGGGGCGATCGCGCGTCACGTGGCCGACATCGCCGACCGCCGCTGTTGGCCCATCGACGTGCACCCGCTGCCCCCGCTGCTGCACAACCGGCCGGAGCGGATCGCGGCCGAGGTCGAGCGCGAGGTGGTGGCGCTGCGGCCGCGGTACGGGCGGGTGGCGGTGGGCTACGCGGACTGCGGCACCTACGGAGCGCTCGACGAGCTCTGCACCCGGCTCGGTGTGCCCCGGCTGCCGGGCGCCCACTGCTACGACCTGTTCGCGGGCGCCGAGCAGATGCGCGCGCTCCTGGCGGCCCAGCCCGGCACCTACGTGCTGACCGACTTCCTGGCGACGTCGTTCGACCGCTCGGTCGTCGCCGAGCTCGGCCTCGACCGCCACCCCGACCTGCGCGACGCCTACTTCGCCCACTACACCCGCGTCGTGTGGCTGGCCCAGCACCCGACCGCCCGTGTC
>DASWUV010000132.1:0-8237 GCA_036401495.1 Pseudonocardia sp.
CGACCTTCTCGATGTCGTAGACGGCAGGCGCCATCATGCGTGTGAACAGCGGCAACACCGCGCCGAGCCGCGGGTAGGCGCCCGCGTCCTGCAGGACGTCGAGGCGGTAGGCCAGCACCTTGCCGTCGCGGTTGCCGCCGATCGTGACCGTCTGGAGCTGGGCGCGGCCCTGCACCATCCCGGTCATGTTCTCCGAGCGGGTCTCGTTCCAGCGCACCGGCCGTCCGACGTGCCGGGCGAGCCACGCGACGAGCGCGAACTCCGGGTCTGCGCCGATCTTCGCCCCGAACCCGCCGCCGACGTCGGGCGTGATCACGTGGACCTGCTTGGCGTCGATCCCGAGCCAGCCCGCCACCTCGTCGCGGGAGGACTGCGCGGCCTGCGTCGAGCACCAGAGCGTGACGCGCCCGTCCGCGCCCCACTCGGCCGACGCCGCCCGGGTCTCCAACGGAGCCGCGGCGAGGCGCTGGTTGACGATCTCCCTGCTGACGACGACCGCGCAGCCGTCGAACAGGTGCGGATCCAGGTCCTTGTCGTGGTCGAACCCGTTGGAGGTGTTGGTGCCCGCGTCGGGGAAGAGCAGGACCTCGTCGCGCGCCGCGGCCTTGAGGTCGATGACGACCGGCAGCGGCTCGTAGTCGATCTCGACCAGGTCGGCCGCGTCCTCGCCCTGGTAGGCCTCCTCGGTGAGGACGGCCGCGACCGGCTCGCCGACGAACCGCACGACGTCGGTCGCGAGGAACGGGCGGACCATCGCCTTGTTGGCCCCGCCGAACAGCAGCGCGGGCGGGAGATCCAGGTCGGTGCCGGTCAGCACGGCCACTACGCCAGGGGCGGCACGGGCCTCCCCGACGTCGATCCCGGTGATCCGCGCGTGCGCGACGGGTGATCGGACCAGCGTGAGGTGCAACGCGCCGACCAGGTCCAGGTCATCGGTATAGCGGGCGCCGCGCGAGAGGAAGGCCGGGTCCTCGGTGCGCACGACGCGGGTGCCCATGATGCTCATCGCGGTCGAGCCTAGCCGTGCGCGGATACCGCTGCCTGGGCGACGGAAACCGCGCACGGCCCGATCACCGCTCCCACCACGGATCCACGGCCCAGAACGGCGACACCGGGCCGTGTCCGGCCCCCAACGGGTAGGCGTGGCGGACCGCCTCGACGACGTAGCGCTTGCCGAACGCCACCGCGTCGGGCACGGCCATGCCCCGCGCCAGCCCGGCGGCGATGGACGAGGCCATGCTGTCGCCGCTGCCGTGCGTGTTGGCCGTGACGAATCGGGGACCCGGCAGCTCGGTGAAGGTGTGGCCGTCGTAGAGCAGGTCGACGCAGGTGTCGGTGTCCTCCCGCAGGTGACCGCCCTTGACCAGCACGAACCGCGGCCCCAGCGCGTGCAGGAGCTTGGCCGCCTCGTACTGGCCGCCGCGGTCGTGCACGTCGATGCCTACCAGGAGGCGCACCTCGTCGAGGTTGGGGGTGAGCAGCGTCGCGCGTGGGAACAGCAGCGAGCGGAACGCGTCGAGCGCCTCGTCGGCCAGCAGTTGATCACCGTGCATGGACGCCGCGACCGGGTCGACGACGAACGGCGTGGGGCCGTCCGCGCCGATGCCCACCCGGTCGCAGGCCTGCGCGATCGCGCGGATGATGGCCGACGTCGCGAGCATGCCGGTCTTGACCGCGTCGAGTCCGATGTCGGTGGCGACCGCCTCGATCTGCGCCGCCACGGTCTCGGGCGGCAGCGTGTGCACCCCGGTGACGCCCAGGGAGTTCTGCACCGTGACGGCCGTCACCGCGACGCACCCGTGTACCCCACAGGCCGTCAGCGCCCGCAGGTCGGCGGCCACGCCCGCACCGCCGCCCGAGTCGGTGCCCGCGATCGTCATGACCCGCGGCGGGGTCGGCTCCATTCGCTCCTCCTGCAGCCGGAGTTACCCGGCCTGGTTCGACGGTCGCGGTGCGCGACAACAACGTTATGCGCGCGGGCGGCAGGCTACGCAATACATCGGGGACTGTTGTCGTTGGCAAGGACATGCCTCTAACAGGAGAGTACGAGCTGAGCCCCGAAGGCTGGGTGCGCGACCAGACCCAGAAGATCTTCGAGACCGGCACCACCGAGAGCGTCGACATCAAGGGCCGCCCAGTGGTTCTCGTGACCATGCGCGGCGTGAAGTCGGGCAAGCTGCGCAAGGTGCCGCTCATGCGCGTCGAGCACGACGGGGTCTACGCGATCGTCGCTTCCAAGGGGGGCGCCCCGACCAACCCGGTCTGGTACGCCAACGTCAAAGGCGAGCCGCACGTCGAGCTGCAGGACGGCACCGTGACCAAGGACTACACGGCGCGCGAGGTCACCGGCGAAGAGAAGGCGATCTGGTGGAAGCGGGCCGTGGCGACCTACGCCGACTACGCCGACTACCAGCAGAAGACCGACCGGCCGATCCCGGTCTTCGTGCTGGAGCCGCTCGCCGACTGATTCCGTCGAAGTCCTGGAGGGTCTGGTTCAGGACAGCTCGGAAGGCACGGCCACGACGTCGACCATCGCCCCGTTGCGCAGGACAGTGACCGGCAGCGGCACGCCGATCGCGTCGCCGAACAGCTGCCGCTGGATGCCCTGTGCGTCCTCGACGGGGTGGCGGCCGACGTCGAGCACCAGGTCGCCGGGGCGCAGGCCCGCCCTGGCGGCCGGGCTGCCGGTGATCACTTCGACGAGGCGAAGGCCGTTGCGTCGCCCGTACTTGTCCGCGACGGCCGCGGGGACCGGCGCCGGGCTGCCGACCAACCCCAGGTAGGCGCGGCGCACCCGGCCGTCGGCGAGCAGGGCGGCGACGATGCGCCGGGTCGTTGCGTTCACCGGCACCGCGAGCCCCAGCCCGACGCCCGCGACGGCGGTGTTGATGCCGACGACCCGAGCGCGCGAGTCGGCCAGCGCGCCACCGGAGTTGCCGGGGTTGAGCGCCGCGTCGGTCTGGATGACGTCCTCCACCACCCGCCCGGCCGCGCCGCTGCGCGTCGGCAGCGCCCGCCCGAGCGCGCTGACCACGCCCGCCGTCACCGATCCGGCCAGGCCGAGCGGATTGCCCACCGCCACGACGAGCTGCCCGACGACGAGCTCGTCGGCGTCCCCGAGCGTGACCGGCTGCGGAAGATCGTCGGGACGCGCGGCGCGCAGCACGGCCAGGTCCGAGAGCGGGTCGGTGCCGACCACGGCGACATCGACCTGTCTGCCGTCGACGAAGTCGGCCCTCCCGCGCCGCGCCTGGCCCACGACGTGCGCGTTCGTGATGAGGATCCCGTCGCCGGTGACCACCGCCGATCCGCTGCCGCGCCCCGTCGTGACGGCCGCGACCTTGCCGGTGAGCTCCGCGGCCACCGCGCTGACCGTCCGCGAGTAAGAGTCCAGTTCGTCCACGGCACCTCCAGCGATTACACCGTTACAAGCACGGTACGCCTTCGGTGCGCGTGCTACCCCCGAACGGCCTCGGCCTCCTGCGTCGCCGGATCCCACTCGAGCCCCGGGACGCCCCAGCCGTTGCGCTTCACGGCCTTGCGGGCAGCGCGCTGGTTGCGGCCGACGAGGCGGTCGAGGTAGAGGACGCCGTCGAGGTGGTCGGTCTCGTGCTGCAGGCACCGGGCGAGGAACCCGGTGCCCTCGACCGTGACGGGTGCGCCGTCGAGGTCGGTGCCGGTGACCCGCGCCCACGCCGCCCGCCCCGTCGGGAACTGTTCGTCGGGCACGGAGAGGCAGCCCTCCTCGTCGTCCTCGGGATCCGGCATGGTCTCCGGGCGCGGCGAGGTCTCCAGCACCGGGTTGACGACGACGCCGCGGGCCCGCGTGCGCGTCTCGGTGTCAGGACAGTCGTAGACGAACACGCGCAGCGGCACGCCGACCTGGTTGGCCGCGAGCCCGACGCCGTGAGCTGCCCCCATGGTGTCGAACATGTCCGCGACCAGCGTTCGCAAGTCGTCGTCGACGGTCTCGACGGGCCGGGTCGGAGTGCTCAGAAGGGGATCACCGACAATGCGGATGGGACGTACGGACACGCGGTGAGCTTACGGCGCCCCCGTCGTGTCCCGCGGGAATCGTCGCCCTCCCGTGGTTCAATGCCCTGCGAATGACAGACGTGTGATTCGCAGTGAGCAAGGCCGCGAGGAGCGTGATGGAGTCCGCGACCCAAGCCGGTGTGCCTGCCGGCCGTCCCTACCGCCAGCTGGATCGTCGGGAACGCGAGATTCTCGCGTTCGAAGGGCAGTGGTGGAAGTATGCGGGCGCCAAGGAACAGGCTATCCGCGAGCTGTTCGACATGTCGGCGACCCGCTACTACCAGGTACTCAACGCCCTGCTGGACAAGCCCGAGGCGCTGGCGGCCGACCCGTTGCTGATCAAGCGGCTGCGCAGGCTCCGTACGAGTCGTCAACGCACCCGTGCGGCGCGTCGCCTGGGCATCGAGCCGTGGTGAGTCCACGATGACCACTCCGACATGACGATCATCCGGAGGTTGCCGTGACCGAGCCCGCCCCGTCCGGAGGGCCCTCGCCGCTGCGCGTCGGTGGGCTGGCGTTGGTCGGTGCCGGTGCTGTCGCCGCCCTCATCGGGCTGGCGACGCTCCTTCCCGGCGGCGGAGGCGGCACCGCCGCCGCCACCCCGACGACCGCGCCTGCCGCCTCGGCCACCGCGGCGCCCACCTCGGCCCCCGCTGTGGTGCCGACCTCGGTCGAAGCCGCGCCGAACGCCCAGGTCCCCGTACCGTCCTTCCCGGCGAGTCCCACCAACGCCGTCGCCGCCCCGGACGGGACCGCGCCTGGTCCGGCCGGGACCGGAAACACGGGCACGGGCGCCGACAGCGCCGCGGCGGCCGGCGGCCGCGCCGCAGCGACCGGGCAGGCGCCCGTCCGCGTCTACAACAACAGCACCATCACCGGGCTGGCCGCGCGGGCGGCCAACGACTTCCGCGCCGACGGCTGGCAGATCAAGGCCGTGTCCAACTACCCGTCGGGGATCATCTCCACCAGCACCGTCTACTACCGCCCCGGCACGTCGGAGCAGACGGCGGCCTCGTCGCTGGGCAGCCAGTTCGGCCTGCGCGTCGCGCCGCGCTTCACGGGGATCGACGACGCCACGCCCGGCCTGATCGTCATCGTGACGAACGACTACCAGAAGCGCTGAGGCTGATCAGCCCCGAGCCCGGGCGTACGCCTCCAGCGTGGCCAGCTGCGCCGGGTCGAGCGAGGGGGGAACGGCGGCTCGGGCCGCGGCGATGTGGGCGGCGTTGACCTCTGCCGCATCGAGGGACTCCCGCATCGCCGTCAGCGCCGCCTCACGCAGCACCGCGGCGCAGTCGGCGGCCGAGTAGCCCTCCAGCTGTTCACCGAGCGCCGTCAGGTCGACGTCCGCGGCGAGCGGGGTGTTGCGGGCCGTCGCCAGCAGGATGTCGGCGCGCGCCTTGCCGTCCGGCGGCGGCACGTAGACCAGCCGCTCCAGCCGTCCGGGGCGCAGCAGGGCGGGGTCGATCAGCTCAGGCCGGTTGGTCGCCCCGACGACGATCACGTCACGCAACGGCTCGGCGCCGTCCAACTCGGTGAGCAGCGCGGCGACGACGCGGTCGGCCACGCCCGAGTCGCTCGACTGCCCGCGCCGGGGCGCCAGCGCGTCGATCTCGTCGAGGAAGACGAGCGCGGGGGCGGCGTCGGACGCGCGGCGAAACAGCTCACGGACGGCCCGCTCCGACTCGCCGACGTACTTGTCCAGCAGCTCGGCGCCCTTGACGCCCAGCACGTTGAGCTGGCCGGTGCCCGCGAGCGCACGCAGGAGGAACGTCTTGCCGCAGCCGGGCGGCCCGTAGACGAGCACGCCCCGTGGCGCGGCGACGCCGAGGCGCGCGAACGAGTCGGGGTACTGCAGCGGCCACAGGACGGCCTCCGTGAGCGCCTGCTTGACCTCGGCCATGTCGCCCACCTGGTCGAGGGTGATCCCACCGGTCTGCAGCGTCTCCGACGACGACATCGAGATCGGCCGGATCGAGCCCACGGCGTGCAGGAGGTCCTGCTGGTTCACGCGCGCGTCGTCCCCGTGCCGTAGCACCGCCGAGACGGCGGCCTCGCGACGCACGGCGACGAGGTCGGCCGCGACGAACCCCGGAGCCCGCTCGGCGACCGCACGCAGGTCGACGTCGTCAACCAGCGGTACGTCCGCGAGGAGGCGGCGCAGTAGCTCCGCGCGAGCGCGCAGGTCGGGGAGGGCGAGGCGCAGCTCGCGGTCGACGAGATCGGGAGCGCGCAGACGGGCGTCAACGGCTTCGGGGGTGGCCGTCGTCGCGACCAGCGCCAGCCCCGGGGTCGCGACCGCGTCGCGGAGGGCGTCGAGGACGAGGGTGGCCAGCGGCGGCGCGGACGTGGCGGGCAGCAGCGCCTCGACGTCGGTGACGACGAGCAGGCTGCGCGCGCCCGACCGGGCCTGCGTACGGGCGTCCATGATCGCGTCGTGGACCCGCTGGGACGCCGCGCCCGGCTCGAGCGCTGCGGCGCCAGGGGCGGCCAGCTCGACGCACGTCGCGCCCACGGCGGCCGCGGCGCTTCGGGCGAGGGTGAGCTTGCCGACCCCCTCCGGCCCGATGACGAGCACACCGAGCCGGGCCGAGCCGCCGAGTCGCTCCAGCAGCTCAGGGCGGTCGAAGGTGAGCTCGAGCCATTCGACGAGCCGGTGCGCCGCGGTCGCGTTGCCGCCGAGGTCCTCGAGGGCGACGACCTGGCTTGCCGGCGTCGGGGTCGGCTCGGCGGGGGCTGGGCGTGGTGTTGTTCCCGGGCGCGCGACGGGTCGGGGGTCTGTTGGTGGTGCGCTCGGTCGGCTCGGTCCGCTTGTCTCGCGCGTGCTTGCGGCGGGCTGGTCCCTCGGGCCGGCTCCGTTGTCCGTCGCGGCGCCGCCCTCCCAGCCGACGACGGTGCTCGGCAGGACCGCGACAGCGCCGCACGGCTCGACGGTCGCCACCGTGAGCAGCTCGCTCGTCCAACTCGCCCCGAGCGCGCCCGCGACCCGCTGTCTGGCCGCGATCGGGTCGGCGCCGGGGACCGGCTGGATGTCGCGGGGCAGCAGAGACACGGCGTCGCCGCGGGTGACGATCTTGCCGATCAGCGCGACCCGCACCGTCTCCGGGCTGAGTGATGCGCGCGCGAGGGCCGACCCGGTGAGCCGCACCGCCCTCGCCCCCTCGACGACGACCGGCGCGACGACGACCGTGGACCCGTCGGTCAGCCCGGCGTTGGACAGCGTGACGTCATCCAGCGTCGCTTGGCCCGGCGGCCCTTCGGAGGGGGCGACGAGCGCGGTGGTGACGCGCGACCCGGTGAGCGCGACCGCGTCCCACGACCGCAGGCCCAGCGCGTCGATGACCTCGGGATGCAGCCGGACGACGCCGCGCCGGGCGTCGGCGGCGGAAGCCGCAAGCCGGGCGACGAGCGTGATCTCGGAAGCCACCCGCCCAACCTAGTGCCGACCCCCCACCCCCCAGCCGAGTCGAGCATCCCGACGAGGTGAGTCGTGCATCTCGGCACGGCGAGTTGGGCATATCGGCCCGGCGAGTTGGGCATCTCGGCATGGGCACGGCGGGCGCGGAGAGCCGGGCGCGACGGCCGTGGCGGGCGCGACGGCCGCGGGGTGAGTCGTGCATCTCGGCACAGCGAGTTGGCCATCCCGGCCCGGCGAGTCATGTGCGGCGACACGGACGAGTCGGGAGTGCGGCCAAGGGTGAGTCGCACGTCTCGGCCCGGCGAGTCCGGCATCTTGGCCCGGCGAGTCGGGCGTGTCGCACGCTCACACGGGTCTCGGCCGACTTCGCAGAAGGTTGTTGTGGCCTCGCAGGAGTTCGAACCTCTGCGACGACGCCGCAGGCTCTGTGAAGTCCGGCCTGCGGGCGTTCAGCGCGCCTCCGCCGCCCAGCCGGAAGGCCGGGGCCCGCGCCGGGGCGAGCAGGGTGCGAACTCAACCCGTCGGACCGTTCACGCCGCCACGGTGAGTCGGGCGGTCCGGCACGGCGCGTTGGGCGACTCGGCACGGTCACAGGCCCGACCAGCGACTTCGCAGAGGGTTATGCGTCCCTGGTGAGCAGGCACTCGACGCATGCAGGCCCGCCCGCTGGGTAGATCCTCCTGGCCGGCTCAGCCCCGCCCCGGCTGCTGCGCCCGACTCCCCGCAGCCAAACGCCCCGTCACCGTGCCGAGACGCCCCGCTCACCGTGCCGGACTGCACGACT
>DASWUV010000133.1:0-53294 GCA_036401495.1 Pseudonocardia sp.
CATGCCCCGATCCTGCCCGCTCAGGCGTCGAGATGGGTCCGGAAGAAGGCGATGATCCGCCGGTGTGCGTCCTGCGCGCTCGCCTCGTGGTACCCGATGTGGGCAGGTGAGCGGGACGCCACCTGCCCGAGCAGCCCCGGGGTCCTGGTGAAGAACGAGTGGCCTGCCTCCGGGTAGACCTGCACGTCGTGCGGCACGCCCAGCGCGTCGAGGTCGGCGGTGAGCTTCTCCGGCACGCCGCGCAGCGTGGCGTCGCGGCCGCCGAAGCTCGCCACCACCGGGCAGGCCTGCGGGAGGTCGACGCCTTTGCCGCCGTAGAAGGGCGCGCTGACCTGGTAAAGGCCGGTGCGGGCCAGCAGCAGCGCGAAGCCGCCGCCCATGCAGAAGCCGATCGCGCCGATCCGGGTGCCATCCACCTCGGGCCGCACGGCGAGCCAGCGGCGGGCCGACTCGAGGTCGTCGAGCGCAGGACCGGCGCCGCGCACCATCGTCCGCATCGTCGAGGCCACGCAGAGCGGCCGCACCGGTCCACGCGCGAACAGGTCGGGGATGAGCACGACGTAGCCCTCGGCGGCGAGGTCGCGGGCGACCCGGCGCATCTCGTCGCTCATCCCGACGATCTCGTAGATCATCAGAAGGGCGGGGCGGGGACCGTCGGCGCCGTCGGGCACGGTGAGCACGCCGGGCATCGGCTTGCCGTCCGACGAGGGGAAAACGATCTCCAGCTGCATGCGCCCAGCCTATCGGCGGGGCCTACCGGGGCAGCCGGACCAGACCCTCCTGGACCGTGGTGGCCACGAGCGTGCCGTCGGTCGTGGTGAACTGGCCCGTCGCCAGCCCCCGCGAGCCGCTCGCCGTCGGCGAGTAACACGTGTAGAGCAGCCACTCGTCGGCGCGGAACGGGCGGTGGAACCACATCGCGTGGTCGAGGCTCGCCAGCTGCACCGGCTGCGCCAGCCGGTCGTGGCGGGTGAGCACGGAGCCCAGCAGGGTGAGGTCGCTGGCGTAGGTGAGCACGCAGACGTGCAGCATGCGGTCGTCGGGCAGGGTGCCGTCGGCCCGCATCCACACCTGGGCGGGGCCTTCGACGGCCTTGGTGCGCTCGACCGACCAGACAGGCTCGCCGACAAAGCGGATGTCCAACGGGCGGGGTCCGGTGCTGAGCCAGCCGATGCCGCCCTTCTCCAGGCGCGAGGCGAGGTCGGGCAGCGTCTCCGGCGCCGGGACGTCGACGGGGCCGGGAACGCTGTGTTCCAGCCCCTCCTGGGGGAGCTGGAACGACGCCGACAACGCGAAGATCGCCTCGCCGCGCTGGATCGCGAGCACCCGGCGCGTGGTGAACGAGCGCCCGTCCCGCACCCGCTCGGCCTCGTAGACGATCGGGATGCGCGGGTCGCCGGGACGGATGAAGTAGGCGTGCAGTGAGTGGACGTGCCGGTCGTCGGGCACGGTGCGGCCCGCCGCGACCAGGGCCTGGCCCGCGACCTGGCCGCCGAACACCCGCGGCGCGCTCTGCCGTGGGCTGACCCCGCGGAACAGGTTCACCTCGAGCTGTTCCAGGTCGAGCAGCCGCACCAGGTCGTCGAGCGCGTCCTGCCCGGCTGCTCGCTCGGACGGGGTGTCGGGCTCGGTCGAGGTGGTCACGCCGGGCATCCTCTCAGGTGACCGACGCGCCGACGGGCGCCGTCCTCAGCCCAGGTCGTCCTCACCCAGGCGGTGAACCCGGATGAGGTTGGTCGAGCCCGCCGTGCCGGGCGGCGAGCCCGCGACGATCACGACGAGGTCGCCGCGCTGGAACCGCTCGATGGAGAGCATCGCGTGGTCGACCTGGCGCACCATCGCGTCGGTGGACGTGACGGGGTCCACGAGGAAGGTCTCCACCCCCCAGCTCATCGCGAGCTGGCTGCGCACCTCGGGGGTCGGCGTGAACGCCAGCAGCGGCAACCGCGTGTGCAGCCGCGCGAGGCGCCGCACGGTGTCGCCGGACTGGGTGAAGGCGACGATCGCCCGCGCCGAGAGCCGCTCGCCGATGTCGCGCGCGGCGTAGGAGAGCACGCCCCGCTTGGTGCGCGGCATGTGCAGCAGCGCGGGCACGTTGACCGGGCCCTCCTCGACCGCCTCGATGATCTGCGCCATCGTGCGCACGGTCTTGATCGGATAGCGGCCCACTCCGGTCTCGCCGGAGAGCATCACCGCGTCGGCGCCGTCGAGCACGGCGTTGGCCACGTCGGACGCCTCGGCGCGGGTCGGGCGCGAGTTGGTGATCATCGACTCCAGCATCTGCGTGGCGACGATCACCGGCTTGGCGTTCTCCCTGGCGATCTGGATCGCGCGCTTCTGCACGAGCGGCACGTGCTCCAGCGGGAGCTCGACGCCCAGGTCGCCGCGCGCGACCATGACCGCGTCGAAGGCGAGCACGATGGCTTCGAGGTTGTCGACGGCCTCGGGCTTCTCCAGCTTGGCGACGACCGGCAGCCTGCAGTTCCGGCCGTCCATGATCTTGTGGACGAGGTCGATGTCGGCCGGGCTGCGCACGAACGAGAGCGCGATCGTGTCCACGCGCAGGTCGAGCGCGAACTCGAGGTCGCCGATGTCCTTCTCGGACATCGCGGGCACGGACACGTTCATGCCCGGCAGCGAGAGGCCCTTGTTGTCGCTGACCGGGCCGCCCTCGGTGACGCGGCAGACGACGTCCAAGCCCTCGATGGCGGTGACGCGCAGGCCGACCTTGCCGTCGTCGACCAGCAGCCGGTCGTCCGGCCGCGCGTCATCGGCAAGGCCCTTGTAGGTGGTGGACACGCGGTCGTGGGTGCCCGCCACGTCGTCGACGGTGATGCGCACCTCCTCGCCGGTGCGCCACTCCACCGGGCCGCCCGCGAAGCGCCCGAGGCGGATCTTCGGACCCTGCAGGTCGGCCAAGATGCCGACAGCCCTGCCCTCGGCGTCGGCCGCGTGCCGGACCATGTCGTAGACCTGCTTGTGGTCCTCGCGGCTGCCGTGGCTGAAGTTCAGCCGCGCCACGTCCATTCCGGCCTGCACGAGCTCCCTGATGCGGTCCGGCGTCGCGGTGGCTGGGCCGATGGTACAGACGATCTTTGTGCGACGGCTCACATCGGCGAGCATAGCGCGGTTTCTTGAACGATCAGGCGGCGGTCACGGGAACGTTTACCGCCGCGGTTGCTCGCTCGGCCCGACGTGATCGTCCAGCCATTCGACGAGTGGCCGAACGGCCCGCCATGTCGCCATCACGCGGTGCAGCGCGCCCGCCTCGTGCAACATGTCGTCGGGCGGCCAGCTGCGGTGGCCGTACAGGCTCTTGTGCCGCAGGAGGTCCAGCCGGGGGTGTCCGGGGTCGACGCCCCGAGGCCGGGTCTTGAGCTGCTCGCCTGCGATCTCGACGCCATCGGCCTCAGCCGCCGCGATCCGCTTCTGCAGGTCGGTGCCGCGCCGGTCGTCGTCGACCGCCGCACGGAAGCGGGCGACCTGGTCGGAGGCCATCATGTAGTAGCCGCCCGCCGCCAGCAGCCCGTCGGGGCCCAGTTGCACGTAGAACGGGCCCGCCGTCGCGCCGCAGTGGGTCTTGTACGGGGTCTTGTCCGCGGAGAAGCGCACGTCCCGGTACGGCCGGAAAATCTTGCCGCGCCCGAACTCCGCCTCGCAGGCGGCCAGCAGAGCCAACATCGGCGACCTGATGTCGTTCTCGTAGACGGCGCGCTGGTCGGTCCAGAAGGCCTTGGAGTTGTCGATCTCGAGTCCGTCGTAGAACTCGACGGCACCCTCACCGAATCCGTCGAACCCCTCGGTCATGGCTCGTCCGGGAGGTCCTCGTCCGTGCTACGGGCCTTGGTCAGTACGACCCTGCCCTCGGCCGCGTCCGATTGATCTTCTGCCGCCGCGGCCACGACGCCGGTGGGGTCGGGGCCATGGATGCCGTCGGCGTCATCCATGTGGTCGGCGCTGCCCTCGGGCACCTCACGGGGTCCGCGCACGACCGCGATGTAGACCAGCGCGCCGATGCAGACGACGGCGGCGACCACGACGTTGATGCGGATGTCGCCGAACACGCGCGTGGCGTAGTCGGTGCGCATCTGCTCGATGAAGAAGCGACCCGCCGTGTAGCCCGCGACGTACACCGCGAACGCCCGGCCGTGGCCGAGGCGGAACCGCCGGTCGACGGCGACGACGAGCGCGGCGACCAGCAGGTCCCAGATCAGCTCGTAGAGGAACGTGGGGTGCACGACCGCGATCGGCGTGTGGTCCAGCGCCACCCCGTTGAGCGCGTCGGGCAGCCCGGTGCCGGGATCCACCCTGCGGTAGATCTCCAGGCCCCACGGCAGGGTGGTGGGTGCGCCGTAGAGCTCCTGGTTGAAGTAGTTGCCCAGCCGCCCGATCGCCTGCGCGGCGACGATGCCGGGCGCCACGGCGTCCGCGAAGAACGGCAGCGGCACCCCGTGCCGCCGACAGCCGATCCACGCGCCCACTGCGCCGAGGGCAACCGCCCCCCAGATGCCGAGGCCGCCCTCCCAGATCATGAACGCGCGGAGCGGGTCGCCGCCGGGCCCGAAGTAGGTCTGCCAGTCGGTGGCGACGTGGTAGAGCCTGCCGCCGACGAGGCCGAACGGCACCGCGAACACCGCGACGTCGGTGACCGTGCCGGGTTTGCCGCCGCGCGCGACGAACCGCCGCTCGCCCCAGTACACCGCGACGATGATGCCCGCGATGATGCAGAGCGCGTACGCCCGGATCGGGATCGGCCCGACGAACCACACCCCCTGCGAAGGGCTGGGGATGTAGGCGAGAACGGCGGAGCTCACACCACCACCGTAGCGGGTGGTGCGGGCGGGACCACGGCCGCGCGCACACCCTCCGCGAGCTCGGCGGCCAGTGAGCGGACGCCCGCGGGCCCCTGCTCGGCCGCCGTGACGAAGGCCGAGCCCACGATCACGCCGTCGGCGAACGCCGCGACCTCGGCCGCGTGCGTGCGCGACCGGACCCCGAGGCCCACCCCGATCGGGAGCGCGGTGTGCGCCCGGCACCGCTGCACCAGCTTCGGCGCCGCGGCACCCACCGCGTCGCGGGCGCCGGTGACGCCCATCGTCGAGGCGGCGTAGAGGAACCCGCGCGAAGCCGCCGCCGTCGACGCGATGCGCTCCTCCGACGAGGACGGCGCCACCAGGAAGATCCGATCGAGGCCGTGCGCCTCGGAGGCTGCGAGCCACTCGTCGGCCTCGTCGGGGATGAGGTCCGGGGTGATCAGCCCGAGGCCGCCCGCCGAGGTGAGGTCGCGCGCGAACGCATCGACCCCGTAGCGCAGAACGGGGTTGAAGTAGCTCATGACGACGGCCGAGCCGCCTGCCGCGCGCACCCCCTCGACCACGCGGAACACGTCGCGCAGCCGGGCGCCCGCCCGCAGCGCGGTGTCGGCGGCGGCCTGGATCGTCGGGCCGTCCAGCACGGGGTCGGAGTACGGGACGCCGACCTCGATCAGGTCGCAACCGCCCTCGACCATCGCCGTGAGCAACTCCACCGATGCGTCCACGGTCGGGTAGCCCGCGGGCAGGTAGCCGACCAGCGCGGCCCGGCCCTCGGCGCGCGCCTTCGCGAAGATCTCCTCGACCGATCCGCTCACAGCGCGAACCACTTCGCCGCGGTGTCGACGTCCTTGTCGCCCCGGCCGGACAGGTTCACCAGCAGGACCGCGTCGGGGCCGAGCTCGCGGCCCAGCCGCAGCGCGCCCGCGACGGCGTGCGCCGACTCGATGGCCGGGATGATCCCCTCGGTCCGGCACAGCAGCGCGAACGCCTCCATCGCCTCGACGTCGGTGACCGACTCGTACGTCGCGCGGCCGATGTCCTTGAGCAGCGCGTGCTCCGGCCCCACGCCCGGGTAGTCGAGCCCTGCGGAGATCGAGTACGACTCCGCGGTCTGGCCGTCCTCGTCTTGCAGCAGGTAGCTCATCGCGCCGTGCAACGCGCCCGGTGAGCCTTCCGAGAGGGTGGCGCCGTGGCGTCCGGTCGCGACGCCGTCGCCGCCCGGCTCGAACCCGACCAGCCGCACACCGGGGTCGTCGAGGAACGCGTGGAAGATCCCGATCGCGTTCGACCCGCCGCCGACGCACGCCGCGACCGCGTCCGGCAGCCGCCCGACGCGGTCGAGCACCTGCTCGCGGGCCTCCATGCCGACGACGCGGTGGAAGTCGCGCACCATCGTCGGGAACGGGTGCGGGCCCGCGACCGTGCCCAGCAGGTAGTGCGTCGTGTCGACCGACGACACCCAGTCGCGCAGGGCCTCGTTGATCGCGTCCTTCAGCGTGCGCGAACCCGTGGTCACCGGGATCACGGTGGCGCCGAGCAGCCGCATCCGGGCCACGTTGAGGGCCTGGCGCTGGGTGTCGACCTCGCCCATGTAGACGACGCACTCGAGGCCGAGCAGCGCGCAGGCGGTGGCGGTGGCGACGCCGTGCTGGCCCGCGCCGGTCTCGGCGATGACGCGGGTCTTGCCCATCCGCTTCGTCAGCAACGCCTGGCCCAGCACATTGTTGATCTTGTGGGAGCCGGTGTGGTTGAGGTCCTCGCGCTTGAGCAGGATCCGCGCGCCGCCCGCGTGCTCGGACAGCCGGTCCGCGTCGGTCAGCGGCGAAGGACGACCGGTGTAGTCGCGGTGCAGGCGGTCGATCTCGTCGAGGAACTCCCGGTCGCCGCGGGCCTTGTCGTAGGCGGCCGACAGTTCGTCGAGGGCCGCGATGAGCGCCTCGGGCACGAACCTGCCGCCGTAGCGGCCGAAGTGGCCGTGCTCATCCGGCTCGTGGTCGGAAGGGAACTCGATGCCTTCGCTCGGCTTGACGGTTACGTGCTGTGCCGATTCGCGCGCAAGCTTGCTCACCGCACCATTCTGGAGCATGAAGGGTGGAAGCCTGCAGCCACCAGGCTGCGCACCGCCGCTTGGGGGTCTCCGCTGGTGACGAGACCTTCCCCGGTGAGCACGGCGTCGGCGCCCCATCCGGCGTAGGTCAGCAGATCCGCCGGTCCGCGCACGCCCGACTCCGCTACCCGCAGCACGTCGTTGGGCAGACCGGGGGCGATCCGACCGAAGATCGTGCGGTCGATCTCCAGCGTGTGCAGGTTGCGCGCGTTGACCCCGATGAGCTTGGCGCCCGCTTCCAGAGCGCGGTCGGCTTCCTCCTCGGTGTGCACCTCGACCAACGCGGTCATGCCGAGCGACTCCACGCGGTCCAGCAGCGCGTCGAGCGCGTTCTGCTCCAGCGCCGCGACGATCAGCAGCACGAGGTCGGCGCCGAACGCGCGCGCCTCGTGGACCTGGTAGGGGCTGACGATGAAGTCTTTGCGCAGGACCGGAACGTCGACCGCGGCCCGCACCGCGGCGAGGTCGGCCAGCGACCCGCCGAATCGGCGCTCCTCGGTGAGGACGCTGATCACGCGGGCCCCGCCCGCCGCGTAGGACTCCGCGAGGTCGGCGGGATCCGGGATCACCGCGAGGTCGCCCTTGGAAGGGCTGCGTCGCTTCACCTCCGCGATCACCCCGATGCCGGGCGCGCGCATCGCGGCCATCACGTCCAGCGGGGGCGCGACGTTCGCCGAGCGTCGCTTGATCTCGGTGAAGTCCACGGCCGCTTCCCGCGCGGCCAAGTCCACCCGGACGTCCTCGACGATGGAATCGAGGATGCTTCCTCTGCCGGTCTCCACGAGGTGCTCCTCCTTCCCACTCCGAGCGTGTTGGAACGCCATGCTAGACAGCCCCGTCGCGGCGCCCGTCGCCAGGATCGTCCGGCTCTGCGGTGGGGTCGCGGCCTTCGTCCAGTGCGACCCATGCGGCGCGGTCCGGGTCGGTGATCGTCGGGCGCGCGCCCGCAGCCGCGTAGCGGGCACCGAGCCGGGCTAGTCGGGGCTCCCTGAGCAGCACGAACACCCCCACAACGAGCAGCGCGAGACCGCCTGCGACGGCGAGCAGCGGCGCTGCGGTCACGCTCTGTCGGAGCGCGTCGTCGGCCCCGGCGGGCGCGGCCGGGGGCGAGAACAGGCCTGCGGCGGCGAACCAGGCGACCGCCACGCCCGCGAGCCCCAGTAGGCAGGCGAGCGCGCGCCGGAAGAGCCCCGCCGTGGCGACGACGCCCGCGATCCCGGCAAGCGCCAGCAGCGCCACGCCGGTGAGTGCGGGCAGCGCCGCGGCCCCGTCGGTGGCGACGGGCGAGCGTCCCGGTGGGGCGGCTCGGTACCAGACCGCGGCCGACGCGCCCCAGAGCAGTCCGGCGGCCACCGCGAGCCCGAGACAGGCCAGCCCGAGCGCCCGCCCGCGGCGCGCACCCCCGGTCGCGCGCTCGCCGCGCGCATGCCCGGCGCCTGCCCTCACCCCGTCCGCCCCGCTCCCGTCGCCGGGCGCAGGGTGGCCGCCGTCGCCACCGCGGAGAGGACGGCCCTGGCCTTGTTGAGGCACTCGACGTCCTCCGCGACCGGGTCGGAGTCGGCCACGATCCCCCCGCCCGCCTGCACATAGGCCACGCCGTCGCGCACCAGGGCCGTGCGGATGGCGATCGCGGTGTCGGCGTTGCCCGCGAAGTCGAGGTAGCCGACGATCCCGCCGTACAGCCCGCGCCGGGTGGGCTCCAGCTCCTCGATGATCTGCATGGCGCGCGGCTTGGGCGCACCGGAGAGCGTGCCTGCCGGGAAGCAGGCGGTGACGGCGTCGAAGGCGTTGCGGTCGCGGCGCAGCAGGCCCGTGACCGTCGAGACCAGGTGCATCACATGGCTGTAGCGCTCCACCGAGAAGAAGCTGCGCACCTTCACCGTGCCGGGCTCGCAGACCCGGCCGAGGTCGTTGCGGCCGAGGTCGACCAGCATCACGTGCTCGGCGCGCTCCTTCTCGTCCGTGCGCAGGTCCTTCTCCAGCGCGACGTCCTCCTCCTCGGTGGCGCCCCGCCAGCGCGTGCCCGCGATGGGGTGCGTGGTGACCAGCCCGTCGACCACCGTGACCAACGCCTCAGGGCTGGAACCGACGATGTCGAACCGCCTGCCGTCGGCCGCGGCCAGGCGCAGCAGGTACATGTACGGGCTGGGGTTGGTGGCGCGCAGCACGCGGTAGACGTCGATCGGGTCGGACGGGCACGGCGCCTCGAACCGCTGAGCCACCACCACCTGGAACGCCTCGCCCGCGCGGATCTGCTCCTTGGCCGCCTCGACGGCCGCGTGGTGCTCCTGCGGCGTCCGACGGCGGGTGAAGGCGGGCTCGGCCGCCTCGTAGACGGCCACCGTCGAGGGCGCGGTCGCGGCCAGCTCGCCGGTCATCCGGTCGAGCCTGGCGATCGCGTCGTCGTAGGCCTCGTCGACGCGCTCGTCGCTGGCGTCCCAGTTGATGGCGTTGGCGATGAGCGTGATCGTGCCCTCGTGGTGGTCCACCGCGGCGAGATCGGTGGACAGCAGCATCACCAGCTCGGGGACGCGCAGGTCGTCCACCGCCAGGTCCGGCAGGCGTTCCAGCCGCCGCACGACGTCGTAGCCGAGGTAGCCGACCATGCCACCGGTGAGCGGGGGGAGCCCCGGCAGCGGCTCGCTGTTGAGCTCCTCGACGACGGTGCGCAGCGCGGCGAGCGGGTCGCCGGTCGTCGGCAGCCCGTCGGGCACGTCGCCGGTCCACACGAGCTCGCCGTCCACGGCCGTGAGCGCGGCGGCCGAGCGGGCGCCGACGAACGACCAGCGCGACCACGACCGTCCGTTCTCGGCCGATTCCAACAGGAACGTGCCGGGGCGGTCCCCCGCCAGCTTGCGGTAGACCCCGACGGGGGTCTCGTCGTCGGCGAGCAACCGCCGCGTGACCGGGATGACCCGGTGCAGCGCGGCGAGCTCACGGAACTCGGCGCGGCTGGGGGTGACCGCGCCCAACCGTGGGGCCTGCGAGACCGACGTGGTACTCACGGCATGCGCCCGATCACGAACAGTGCCCGCGGCACGGCCGGGGGAAGTGCAGTCATGGACGTTAGTGTCCCAGCCGGGATGGGAACATAGTCACGTGACCGGCACGCGACCAGAGCGCAGGCGAGGGCGCCGTCCCGGCGGGGAGGACACCCGCGCGCAACTGCTCGCCGCGGCCAGGATCGAGTTCGCCGAGCGCGGCTACGAGGGGGCGACGGTGCGCCGCATCGCCGAGCGGGCCGACGTCGACGCCGCGATGGTCAACCACTGGTTCGGTGGCAAGGAGGCGTTGTTCACGGCCTCGCTCGACCTGCCGGTGTCACCTGCGCAGATGCTGGCCGAGGTCATCGCGGGCGATCCGGAGCAGCTCGGCGGCCGCATCGTCCGAAGGTTCCTCACCGTGTGGGACGTGGGCGGTGGCGGGCCGCTGGCCGCGCTCATCCACAGCGTGGCCGGGCGCGAGGACGCCGCGCGGATGTTGCGCGAGTTCGTCAAGAACGTGCTCGTCGGGCCCATCGTCGGCGCCGTGGCCCCGGACCGGCACGAGCTGCGCGGCAGCCTGATGGGCTCCCAGCTGATCGGCCTCGGCATGGTGCGCTACGTGCTCAAGCTGGAGCCGCTCGCTTCGGCGGAGCCCGACGTCGTCGTGGCGGCGATCGCCCCGACGGTGCAGCGCTACCTCACCGGCACGGTGGCCGGGATCCCGTCCACGAACGCGACGTAGCGGCGCGCCCGCTCGGCGGCGGGCAGCAGCGGGCAGCTCGTGCACAGCGCATCGGACGGCCTGGCGACCGGTGGATCGGTGCGGAACGCGAAGCAGCACGAGGCGCGGACGGGCATGCGCTCGGCCCGGCCCGGCAAGGGTTGGTCGACACCACGGCTGCGGATCGGCGCGCCGTGGGCGACGAGCGCGTCCAAGAGGGCGTCGGCGAACGCAGGCGCGGCTCGCCGTCCGGCGTAGCGGGGGACCTGGTCGGCGGTCAGCCGCACGGTGTCGGCCACGGCGTTCCAGAGCGGCACGAGCCCGAGGCGGGTCGCGGCGCGGACCGCACCCAACAGCGGGTGCAGCGTGCCCACCGCGGCCGCCGCGACCGCGTCCACCAGCGCCGCCTCGGTCGGGAAGACGCGGGCGGCCGCCGGGTCCACCCCGACGTCACCCGCAACGACCCAGGCCACGGGATCGCGCAACGCGACGCGGTCGAGGTGACCTGCCGAGGCGCGGTGGACGACGAGGGCGGCCGCGGCGATGTCCCACGCGCGGGCGTCGAGCACCAGTGCGGCGGTCACCCTGGCCAGCACGGCGTGCGTGACGGCCGCGCCGACCGACATCGCGGCCACCGAGGCGAGGCGCCGGGGGTTGTCGCGGACCACGGCGTCCGCGCACCACTGCGCGACCGGGACGGTGTCGAGGCGCCACCAGCCGGGCTCGTCGGGCACCGTCGTCTCCACGGTGAACGTGTCGGGGAAGCCCGCGACGAGCGCGCGCAACCGCGCGGCCGTCGCGGAAAGCGGGTCGGGCCTGTCGCGCATTCAGCCGAGCAGCAGGTCGGCGTCGAAGCAGGTGTGGGCGCCGGTGTGGCAGGCCGGGCCGGTCTGGTCGACGACGAGCAGCACCGCGTCGCCGTCACAGTCCAGGCGCACCTCGATCACCTTCTGGATGTGCCCCGAGGTCTCCCCCTTGATCCAGTGCTCGTGCCGGGAGCGCGACCAGTACGTCGCGCGACCGGTGGTCAGGGTGCGGTGCAGCGCCTCGTCGTCCATCCAGGCGACCATCAGCACCTCGCCCGAACCGCGCTGCTGGACGACCGCGCAGACGAGCCCGTCGGCGTTGCGCTTCAGCCGTCCGGCGATGGTGGGGTCGAGGCTGCTCATCGCACCTCCACGTGCGCCGCGCGCAGGCTCGCCTTGACGTCGGCGATCCGGAAGTGTCCGAAGTGGAACACGGTGGCGGCGAGGACGGCGTCCGCGCCTGCCGCCACGGCGGGCGCGAAGTCCTCGACCCTGCCCGCTCCGCCGGAGGCGATCACCGGAACGTCGACGGCCGCGCGCACGGCGGCGATCATCGGCAGGTCGAAGCCCGCGCGGGTGCCGTCGGCGTCCATCGAGTTGAGCAGGATCTCCCCCACGCCCAGCTGCTGGCCACGCGCGGCCCACTCGACGGCGTCGATCCCGGTGCCGCGACGGCCACCGTGGGTGGTGACCTCCCAGCCCGAGGGCGTCGGCTGCTCGCCGTCGGGCACGGTGCGCGCGTCCACCGACAGCACGATGCACTGCGCGCCGAACCGGCGGCTGGCCTCGTGCAGCAGGGTCGGACGCAGGATGGCCGCGGTGTTGATGCTGATCTTGTCCGCCCCCGCGCGGAGCAGGACATCGACGTCGTCGGCGCTGCGGATTCCGCCGCCGACGGTCAGCGGGATGAACACCTGCTCCGCGGTGCGGCGGACGACGTCCAGCATCGTGGCGCGCTCCCCCGACGACGCGGTGACGTCGAGGAACGTCAGCTCGTCGGCACCCTCGGCGTCGTAGACGCGCGCCATCTCGACCGGGTCGCCCGCGTCGCGCAGCTCCCGGAAGTTGACCCCTTTGACCACCCGGCCCGCGTCGACGTCGAGGCAGGGGATGACCCGGACCGCGACCCCCATGGCCGCTAGCCCGCCGTCCGGGCGGTGGCGGCGACGTCGCGCACCGCGGCGAGCGCCTCCGGCAGCGTGAACCGGCCCGCGTAGAGCGCCTTGCCGACGATGGAGCCCTCGATGTTGACGCCCTGGGCGGCCGCCGTGGCCAGCGCGACGAGGTCGGCGATCTGCGAGATTCCGCCCGAGGCGATCACCGGCGCCGGGGTGGCCTTGGCGACGTCGGTGAGCAGCTCGACGTTGGGGCCGCGCAACGTGCCGTCCTTGCTGACGTCGGTGACCACATAGCGGGCGCAGCCGTCGCGGTCGAGGCGGGCGAGGGTGTCCCAGAGGTCACCGCCGTCGGTGGTCCAGCCGCGGGCGGCGAGCCGGTGCGCGACCTCGCCTTCACCGGTGTTGGTGACGCGAACGTCGAGCCCGACCGCGACGCGTTCGCCATGGGCGGCGATCGCACTGGCACACCATTCGGGGTGCTCCAGCGCGGCGGTGCCGAGGTTGACCCTGGCGCAGCCGGTGGCGAGCGCGCGTTCGAGGGAGGCGTCGTCGCGGATCCCGCCGGACAGCTCCACCCGCACATCGAGCTCGCCGATGACGGCGGCGAGCAGCTCGGCGTTGGAGCCGCGGCCGAACGCGGCGTCGAGGTCGACCAGGTGAACCCACTCGGCGCCGTCGCGCTGCCAGGCCAGCGCCGCGTCGCGGGGTGCGCCGTAGGTCGTCTCGGTGCCCGCCTCGCCCTGGACGAGCCGCACGGCCTGGCCGTTCGCGACGTCGACCGCAGGGAGCAACGTGAAGGTCACGCCGGGCACCCTACTCGGCGCGGCGACACCGTTTCGGACGTGCCCGGTGCGCCGTCGGCGACTCAGCCGACGACGTCGCGCAGCCAGTTGCGCAGCACGGCGGCGCCCGCGTCGCCGGACTTCTCGGGGTGGAACTGGGTGGCGGCGAGCGCGCCGTTCTCGACGGCCGCGACGAAGTCCTCGCCGTGCTGAGCCCACGTGACCAGGGGCGGGCGCAACACGTCGGACTCCTCCAGCTCCCATCGGCGCACGCCGAAGCTGTGCACGAAGTAGAAGCGGGTGGCCGGGTCGAGCCCGGCGAACAGCGTCGATCCCGCAGGCGCGCGGACGGTGTTCCAGCCCATGTGCGGCAGGACGTCGGCCTTCAGGCGCTCGACGGTGCCCGGCCACTGCCCACAGCCCTCAGTGACATCGCCCCACTCGACGCCGAGGTCGAACAGCACCTGCATGCCCACGCAGATGCCGAGCACCGGCCGTCCCCCGGCCAGGCGGCGCCCGATGATCCGCGGCCCGTGAACGGCCGCGAGGCCCGCCATGCACGCGGCGAACGCGCCGACCCCGGGGACCACCAATCCGTCGGCGTTCAATGCCGCGTCGACGTCGGCCGTGACCTCGACGTCCGCCCCGACCCGCCGCAACGCGCGCTCCGCGGAGCGCAGGTTGCCCGATCCGTAGTCCAACACGACGATCTGCGCCACGGACCCAGCCTACGGCGGAGTGCACACGGGTACTGCGGCGCGCCGCGCGGACGGCGCACACCCACCCAGCGGGGCCGCACACACCCAGCGGGGCCACACACACCCAGCGGGGCCGGCACACACCCAGCGGGGCCCGCACACACCCAGCGGGGGCCACACACACGTCCCGCACTGTGTGCGAGCCCGGCACGGTGTGTGCGGGCGACCCTGCCGGGCCTGCCGCGCCTGGCGCCCCTGCCGCGCCTGCCGGGCCTGCCGCGCCTTTAGGCCGCCGGGCTACAGCGCGCCCTTCGTCGAGGGGATGCCCGTCATCCGGGGGTCGGCCTCAACGGCCGCGCGCAGTGCCCTGGCCACGGCCTTGAACTGCGCCTCGGTGATGTGGTGCGGGTCGCGGCCGTCCAGCACCCGGACGTGCAGGGCGAGCTGGCCGTGCATGGCGAGGGACTCGAAGACGTGCTTGTTGAGCACCGTCGGGTAGTTTCCGCCCACGACGAAGCCCACCATGACGTCGGGCTCGCCCGTGTGCACGGTGTAGGGCCGCCCCGACACGTCCACGACGGCCTGGGCCAGCGCCTCGTCCATCGGGATCAGCGCGTCGCCGAAGCGGCGGATGCCCGCCTTGTCCCCCAGCGCCTGGTGCAGGGCCTGGCCCAGCGTGATGGCGACGTCCTCGACGGTGTGGTGCGCGTCGATGTCGACGTCGCCCGACGCGTGCACGGTCAGGTCGAACGCGCCGTGCTTGCCGAGCGCGTCGAGCATGTGGTCGTAGAACCGCACACCCGTCGAGATGTCGGTGAGGCCGCTGCCGTCCAGGTCGATCTCGACGACGATCTTCGTCTCCTTGGTGACCCGCTCAACCCGGCCGATCCGACTCACGCGACTGCCTCCCGTTCCACTATGTCCGCTGCGCTGTGCAGAAATGCATCGTTCTCTTCGGGTGTTCCGACGGTGACGCGGAGATGTTGCGGTATGCCGACGTCGCGGATGAGCACACCGCCGTCGAGGAACGCCCGCCACGCCCGCGCCGCGTCGGCGAACCGCCCGAAGAGGACGAAGTTGGCGTCGCTCGGCACCACCGCGTAGCCCATCGCCGCCAGCTCGGCCACGACCCGGTCACGTTCCGCGCGCAGCAGAGCGACCGAGCCGAGGGTGGCGGGCGCGTGGCGTAGCGCGGCGCGGGCGGCGGCCTGGGTCAGCACGGACAGGTGGTAGGGCAGCCGGACGAGCTGCAGCGCGTCGACGACGGCGGGCGCGGCGGCGAGGTAGCCCAGCCGCCCCCCGGCGAAGGCGAACGCCTTGCTCAGCGTGCGGGAGACGATCAGCTTGTGGCCGTGCGAGCCCAGCAGCGTGATCGCGGAGGGGTGGTCGGAGAACTCGGCGTACGCCTCGTCGACGATCACGATGCCGGGCGCCGCGTCGATGAGCCTGGCCAGGTCATCAGGTTGGATGGACTGGCCGGTGGGGTTGTTCGGGCTGGTCAGGAACGTGACGTCGGCCGCGTCGGCACGCAGGAGGGCGGCGGCCGCGGGGATGTCGATCGAGAAGTCGGCCCGGCGCGGGACGGGCAGCCACTCCGTGCGCGTGCCGCCCGCGATGATCGGGTGCATCGAGTACGACGGCTCGAAGCCCACCGCGCGGCGCCCCGGGCCGCCGAACGCCTGCAGCACCTGCTGGAGCACCTCGTTGGACCCGTTGGCCGCCCAGACGCCGGACGCGTCGAGCGGCACCCCGGTGGCCGCGGTCAGGTAGGCGGCGAGATCGGTGCGCAGGGCCACGGCGTCCCGGTCGGGATACCGGTGCAGGTTCGCGGCCACCTCGGCGACGGCGGCCGTGACGTCGGCGACCAGCTCCGGTGGGGGCGGGTACGGGTTCTCGTTGGTGTTGAGGCGCACGGCGACGTCGAGCTGGGGCGCGCCGTAGGGCGTCTTGCCGCGCAGGTCGTCGCGGAGGGGCAGCTGGTCGAGCGTGACAGCGCTCACTGCTCGTGCGCGGAAACCGTCGCCGGGGCGACGGTTTCCGCGCACGGGCAGGGTCACGCGAACCGCCGGGAGACGGCCTGGCCGTGCGCGGGCAGGTCCTCCGCCGCGGAGAGGGCGAGCACAGCGTCGGCCGCCCCCCGCAGCGCCTCCTCCGTGTAGGCGATCACGTGCACGCCGCGCAGGAACGTCTGCACCGACAGGCCGGACGAGTGCCGCGCGCACCCGCCCGTCGGCAGGACGTGGTTGGAGCCCGCGCAGTAGTCGCCGAGCGACACCGGTGACCACGGCCCCACGAACACCGCGCCCGCGTTGCGCACCCTGGCGGCCACCTCGGCGGCGTCGCGGGTCTGGATCTCCAGGTGCTCGGCGGCATACGCGTCGACCACCGTGAGGCCGTCGTCGACGCCGCCGACCAGTACGGCCCCGGACTGCGGCCCGGTGAGCGCGGAGCGGATGCGCTCGGTGTGCTTGGTCTCCGGCACCTGGCGCGCCAACTCGGCTTCGACCGCGTCCAGCAGCGCCTCGGAGTCCGTGACCAGCACCGACGCGGCGTTCGGGTCGTGCTCGGCCTGCGAGATGAGATCGGCGGCGACGTGCACGGGATCGGCGGAGTCGTCGCCGAGGATCGCGATCTCGGTGGTGCCCGCCTCGGAGTCGATGCCGATCAGCCCGCGCAGCAGGCGCTTGGCCGCGGTCAGGTAGATGTTGCCGGGCCCGGTGACCATGTCGACGGGCTCCAGCTCGCCGCCGTCCGTGTCGGTGCCGCCGTAGGCCAGCAGCGCGACGGCCTGCGCCCCGCCCGCCGCCCACACCTCGTCGACGCCCAGCAGCGCAGCCGCGGCCATGATCGTCGGATGCGGCAGGCCGCCGTGCTCCGCCTGCGGCGGGGAGACGAGCACGAGCGACGCGACACCCGCCTCCTGCGCGGGCACCACGTTCATGATCACGCTCGACGGGTAGACGGCCAGCCCGCCCGGGGCGTAGAGGCCGACCCGCTGCACCGGCACGAACCGCTCGGTGACCGTGCCGCCGGGCACGACCTGCGTGGTGACGTCGGTGCGTCGCTGGTCGGCGTGCACCCTGCGGGCCCGCTCGATCGAGGTCTCCAGCGCGGCGCGCACACCCGCGTCCAACGCGGCGAGCGCGCCGTTCAGCGTCTGGACGGGCACCCGGATGCCCGCCGGGCGCACCCGGTCGAACCGCTCCGACAGCGCCAGCACGGCCTCGACCCCGCGCTCGCGGACGTCCTCGACGATCGGGCGCACCTGCTGCAGCACGGCGTCGACGTCCATCTCGGCCCGCGGGAGCAGTCCGCGCAGTCGGGCGGTGCGCGGCAGGGGGCCGGTGCGCAGGTCGAGGCGGCGGAGCATGGGCTCAGGGTAGAGCGTGCCGGTCAGCGGCCCGGCGCGACCGTTGCCGCCCGATATGATCTTGTGGTCGTCGGGGTCATGACAGTGATCATGGCCCCCGGAACGCGCCGAGATCCAGGCCCAGGTCCAGGGCTTCCGCGGAGTGGGTGAGGGCACCTACCGACAGGTAGTCGACGCCGGTCTCGGCGTACGCGCGGGCGTTCGCCAGCCGCAGCCCGCCGGAGGACTCGAGCCCCGTCGGGCTGCTCCCCCGCCGTCGGACGGCTTCCCTGGTGTCGGCCACGGAGAAGTTGTCCAGCAGGATCAGCTCGGCCGACAGCGCCAGCGCCTCGTCGAGCTGGTCGAGGTTGTCGACCTCCACCTCGCACGGCAGGTCCGGGGCGTGCCGCCGGGCCGCCGCCAGCGCGGCCCCGACCGAGCCCGCTGCGGCCACGTGGTTGTCCTTGATGAGGACCGCGTCGCCGAGCCCGAGCCGGTGGTTGACCCCGCCCCCGCAGCGGACCGCGTACTTCTCCAGCAAGCGCAGGCCCGGCAGCGTCTTGCGGGTGTCGCGGATGCGCGCGCCGGTGCAGGCGACCGCGTCCACCCACGCCCGGGTGGCCGTCGCGATCCCGGAGAGGTGGCACACCAGGTTCAACGCCGTGCGCTCGGCGGTGAGCAGGCCGCGGACCGGCGCACGGACCGACAGCGCGATGTCGCCCGCGGCCAGCACGTCGCCGTCGGCGCGGGCGGCGAGCACGGTGTAGCCGTCGGGACCGAGCACGGCGTCGAGGACGGCAAGCGCGGCAGGCAGCCCCGCGAGCACCCCCGGCGCGCGGGAGGCCAGGTCGGCGACCGCAAGTGCGTCGGCGGGGACCGTGGCAGTGGTCGTGGCGTCCGGCCCGTAGCGCAGGTCCTCGGCCAGCGCGGTGGCGACGACGCGGTGCAGGTCCTCGGGATCAGGGGCGCCGATGGCGGCGGGGCGCAGGTCCTCGAGGTGGGTGGCGGCGGACCGACCCTGCGCGCATCCCTTCGACGGCGCGGCGGCACCCGGCGGGGGATCGATGCCGGTCATGCCACACCCGCGCGGGCCCGCGTCGCGACGACGGGACGGCTCGCCGCGTCCAGCCGTATCTCGTTGCTCGCGCGCTGCCAGACATCGTCCCGAGCGGGGAAGTCGGTGCGCACGTGCGCACCGCGGCTCTCGGTCCGCGTGCCGGCCGCGGCGAGCACGGCTTGGGCGAGCAGCGTCAATGCCGCGTCCTCGACGCCTGCCCGGTCCAGCGGCACGCCGAGCGCGGTCACGCCGTCCACGACGTCGGACGCGGCGGCGAGCCCCGCGGCGTCGCGCCCGATCCCCGCGGCAGCGGTCATGGCCCGCTGCACGACGCCACGCGGGGCGATCGGGACCGCGGGCGCGGGTGGGCCCAGCGCAGCAAGGTGCGGCTCCCCGAAGCCGTCGGCGATCCCCGCCGTCTGCTCCCGCCGCGCCGCCACCGCGCGTGCCACCCGTCCCCCGACGACCAGGCCTTCCAGCAGGCTGTTGGACGCCAGCCGGTTAGCTCCATGCAGTCCGGTGCGCGCCACCTCGCCCGCGGCGTAGAGCCCCGGGATCCCGGTGCGGCCATCGAGGTCGGTGACGACGCCGCCGCAGGCGTAGTGGGCCGCGGGGGTCACCGGGATCGGCTCGCGGGTCGGGTCGATGCCCGCCAGGCGGCAGGCGGCATTGACGGTCGGGAAGCGCGCGGCGAACCCGTCGAGCGCGCGGGCGTCGAGGTAGACGCAGTCCGTCCCGGTCGCCGCCATGCGGCGGGTGATCGCGGCGGCGACGACGTCACGCGGGGCGAGGTCGGCCAGCGGGTGGACGCCCGCCATGACGCGGCGACCCGCGCGGTCGAGCAGCACCGCACCCTCGCCGCGCACCGCCTCGGTCACCAGCGGCCGCCGTCCGACCGCGGGGCCGGTGTAGAGGACCGTCGGGTGGAACTGCACGAACTCGAGGTCCGCCGCGGCGGCCCCGGCCCGCAGCGCGAGCGCGACGCCGTCGCCGGTGGCCGTATCGGGGTTGGTCGTGGACGCGTAGAGCTGGCCGTAGCCGCCGGTCGCTATCACGACCGCCGAAGCGCGCAGCACGCCTGTCCGCCCGGCGTCGTCCAGAACGGTGAGCCCCGTGGTGCGGCCGCGGGCGTCGCGCAGCACGTCGACCGCGACGTGCCCGGTGAGCAGGGGCAGCCCCGCCGCCGCCCGCGCCAGCGTCCGCTCGATCTCGGCGCCCGTGGCGTCCCCACCTGCGTGGATGACCCGGAACGCCGAGTGTCCGCCCTCGCGGGTCCTGGCCAGGCGGTCACCGTCGGCGTCGAAGACCGCGCCGCGGGCCCGCAGCCGAGCCACCGCAGCGGGTCCGTCGCGCAGGATCGCGGCGACGGCCACCTCGTCGCCGAGGCCCGCGCCCGCGGTGAGCGTGTCGGCGATGTGCGCCTCGACGCTGTCGCCCGGCACGTCCCCGACGACCACCGCGACCCCGCCCTGGGCCCACCGCGTCGATCCGGCGTCAGCCGCGTCCTTCGTGATGACGACGACGCGCAGCCCCAGCAGGCTCGCCTCGATCGCCGCGGTGAGCCCGGCCACGCCCGTGCCGACGACGACGAGCTCCGCCTCGGCCACCCACCCGGCGCTCATTCGGCACTCCCCGGCACGCCGATCTCGATCATGCGCTGGACGGCACGACGGGCCAGGGCGGCGAGGTCGGGGGCGACGTGCACCTCGTCGCGCCCCTCGCGGAGAGCCCGCAGCAGCTTCTCCGCCGTGATCATCTTCATGTAGCGGCACGACGCGCGGTCGTTCACCGCCTTGAACTCGACGTCGGGGGCCGCGCGGCGCAGCTGGTGCAGCATCCCGACCTCCGTGGCGACCAGCACCTGGCCTGCCGACGACGTGCGGGCCGCGTCGAGCATCCCGCCGGTGGAGAGGATCCGGACCCGGTCCGCAGGCACAGCGCCGGTGCCCGCGAGGTAGAGCGCCGACGTCGCGCAGCCGCACTCGGGGTGCACGTACAGCTCGGCGTCGGGGTGGGCGTCGACCTGCGCCGCGAGCGTGGCGCCGTTGATGCCCGCATGCACGTGGCACTCCCCCGCCCACACGTGCATGTTGGTCCGCCCGGTCACCCGCCGCACGTGCGCGCCGAGGAACTGGTCGGGCAGGAAGAGCACCTCGCGGTCGGCCGGGACGGACTCGACCACCTCCACCGCGTTCGACGACGTGCAGCACACGTCGCTCTCGGCCTTCACCGCTGCCGTGGTGTTGACGTAGGAGACGACGACCGCGCCCGGGTGCTCGTCCTTCCAGGCCCGCAGCTGCTCGACGGTGATCGAGTCCGCGAGCGAGCAGCCCGCGGCCGCGTCGGGGATCAGCACGGTCTTGTCCGGGGCGAGGATCTTCGCGGTCTCGGCCATGAAGTGCACGCCGCAGAACACGATCGTCGATGCCGAGGAGCGCGCGGCGATGCGCGAGAGCGCGAGCGAGTCGCCGGTGAAGTCGGCGACATCCTGGATCTCGGGCAGCTGGTAGTTGTGCGCGAGCAGCACGGCGTCGTGGCGGCGCGCCAGCGCGCGCACCTCCTCGGCCCACGCGGCGATCGGCGTCTCGATGGTGGCGGTCATGACGGCCTCCTGTTTTCGACTATGAGGCGTAAACAGGTTCGATGCTAGCGCGGAGCGTGCCCGTACACACCCGTGTCGTGACCGGCGCCTCATCTGGTCGCAACCCGACGTTCATCAACGACGGCTGCCTACGATGGGGTCGTGCGCGGAAGCCGTCGCCCCGACAACGTTTTCCGCGCACGGCTGTGAACACGGACCACGAGGTGCTCGCCGCGGTGCTGCAGATCCGCGACGGGGCCCTGTGCGTGCTCAGCTGGGAGCGCGCCCGCCCACCCGACGCGGGGCGGTGGGCGCTACCCGGCGGCAGGCTTCGCGACGACGAGGACGTCGAGACGTCGGTGCTGCGGCAGCTCGCCGAGAAGGTCGACGTGCGCGAGGTCGCGCACGTCGAGCAAATCGGGGTGTTCTCCCGACCCGACCGGGTGCCCGGCGCCCGCGTCGTCGCCACCGCGTTCCTCGGGCTCGTGCCGTCCGACGCCCAGCCCGCCATCCCGCGCGACACCGCATGGCATCCCGTGGCGCAGCCTCCGCCCACCGCGTTCGACCACGCCGCGATCGTCGCCGCGGCGCAGGAGCGGCTGCGCGCCAAGCTCTCCTACACCAACCTCGGGTTCGCGCTGGCGCCCGCGACGTTCACGATCTCCGCGTTGCGCGACCTCTACGTCGCCGCGCTCGGACACCCGGTTTCGGCGACCAACCTGCAGCGCGTGCTCACCCGGCGCGGGGTGCTGGCGCCGACGGGCGAGCTCGCCGCGCCCGGGCCGTCGGGCGGTCGGCCCGCGGCGCTTTTCCGGTTCACCCAGCGCACGTTGCGGGTGACCGACGCGTTCGCCGTGCTCAAACCACCGGGCGATCAGGGACGCGGCGCCGTACCGTAGGCGTGTGGCCGAGACCGTTCCACTGTTCCCGTTGGGCACCGTTCTGATGCCCGGGGCCACGCTGCCGCTGCACATCTTCGAACCGCGCTACCGGCAGCTTACGGTCGATCTGGTCACGGGCGCGGTGCCGGACAAGGAGTTCGGCGTCATCGCCGTGCGGGAGGGCTTCACCCCCGACGACGACGGGATGGGCGCCCTGCACGGTGTCGGGTGCACGGCCGAGCTGCGCGACGTGCGCAGGCTGCCCGACGGGCGCTACGACATCGTCACCCGCGGAGCCCGACGGTTCCGGCTGCTGGAGCTGGACGCCGTGTCCAAGCCGTATCTCATGGGCTCTGTCGAGTTCCTTCCCGACGTCGCGACGGAAGCCGAGCGCGGCGAACAGGCCGCCGACCTGACGCGCATGCTCAGCGCGTCGGCCCGCGCGGCGCATCGGCTGTACTGCAGCACGGCGTGGAAGTCGGGCGATTGGGCCGAGCCCGCCGCCGACGTCGCCGCGTCCACGCTCCCCCACGTGCTCGCCGCAGACTGCCTGCTCCCGATGGACGACCGGCAGCAGCTGCTGGAGCAGACCTCGCCCGCCGCGCGGCTGCGGATGGTGCGGACCCTGCTCACCAGGGAGACCGGGCTGTTGTCGCAGTTGCGTGCCGTCCCCGCTCCGATGACCACGTTCGCGGTGGAGCACAGCAACAACTAGCAGCGAGTCGTGCACCTCGCCACGGTGAGTCGGGCACCTCGGCACGGTGAGTTGGCCGATCGAGCCCGCGCGCCAGGTCTGCGTCGCGGCGCGTCGTGGTGGGATCGGGGCGTCAGGTCCAGCCGTATCGGTCGCGGAGCTGGACGGCGACCCGCTCGAACCGGTCACGGTCGAGCACTGCGCCCTCCCGCCGGATCCCGTGCTCGGCCACCTCCAGGACCCGGTCGAGCCGCACGAACGACTCCCGCCCCTCGCGGTCCCACGCGCCCGACCCGATCGCGACCCAGCCCGGCTCGCCGTCGTGTTTGTGCTGGCTCGACAGCATGAGCCCGAGCAGGTCCCCGCCGCCCCGGCCGACGACGAGCAGCGGTCGGTCCTTACCGCGCCCGTCGCCCTCCTCGAACGGCACCCACGCCCAGACGACCTCGCCGGGGTCGGCGCCCCCGTCCAGGTCGGGGGCGTAGCTGACGGTCCGCGCGCGGTCGGCGGTCGGCGCACTGCGCGCCCCCCTGCCGCCGGCGCGCTCCGCATCGCCCGGCCCCCGACGGGCGCGGTCCTCGGTGGGCACCTGCCCGGACCCCAGCAGTTTGCGCCCGACGTCGACCACCCGCCGCAGCAGCGGCCCCCAGTTCGCCATGGCCGTCAGCATGCCGCAGGCTCATCCCGGCCGAACGGCGACGGGGACGATCACACCTCCAAGCCGTTGCGGTCGACCATGCCGGTCGGCCACCGATCCAAGGACGCCGTCACCGCCAACGCCATCGACACCCCGCCGTACACCTGCACGCGGCCATCCGCCCGCACCATCCGCGTCCGCCCCTCGATCCGCGCCCAACCACCGCGCGCGTAGAAGCCCGCCACCCGCTCTCCGCAGGTCAGGAAGCCGAACGGCAGGCCGAGGTCGGCCAGCATCGTGCGCGTGCGGGCGAGCAGCTCGGCGCCGAGGCCGGTGCCGTGCCGGTCAGGGTCGACCGCCACCAGCCCGACGTCGCCGACGACCTGCGCCCGGCCGTCGATCTGCAGGAACCGGCGCAGCACCGCGACATGGGCGACGGGCGTGCCCCCTGCGACGCCGACGAGCCGCAGTTCCGGCCGCGCGCTCGACCAGCTTCGCGCGCCCCCGAACGGCGTCGCCGACCGCGGGAAGGCCCGCGCCAACAACGCGGCGATGCGTTCGTGATCGTCGACGTCGTCCTCCCAGACCGACGTCCACTCAACCGATGCGCTCACCATGCCTGCTACAGCGGGCCGTCCAACCCGTCGGCGTCACCTGGACGACCATGCGCCGGGCGCAGAGCGGGCAGTACCGGGGCGGTTCGAACGCCCGCTGCGCCTGACAGGCCGGGTGCTCGCCCGGCCTGCCGCAGCGGTCGCAATAAGCGGCGGAAGGCACGCTCACAGTGTCTCGTTCAGCGCCTTGATCGGCATCTGGAGCTCACCGAGCAGGTCGATGTCCGCCTCAGCCGCGCGGCCGAGGGTCGTGAGGTAGTTGCCGACGATGACGGCGTTGATGCCGCCGAGCAGGCCCCGCCGCGCACCCAGATCGCCCAGCGTGATTTCGCGGCCCCCCGCGAACCGCAGCACCGTGCGCGGCATGGCCAGCCGGAATGCCGCCACCGCGCGCAGTGCGTCCGCGCCGCCCATCGGCTCCTGACCGCCGAGCGGGGTGCCAGGGCGCGGGTTGAGGAAGTTCAGCGGCACCTCATCGGGTTCGACCGCCGCGAGTTGCACCGCGAACTCGGCGCGCTGCTCGACCGTCTCGCCCATCCCGAGGATTCCGCCACAGCACACCTCCATCCCGGCGCCGCGCACGAGCCGGAGCGTCTCGAAGCGCTCTTCCCACGTGTGGGTGGTGACGACGTTCCGGAAGTGGGAGCGCGCGGTCTCCAGGTTGTGGTTGTAGCGGTGGACGCCCATCGCGGCGAGCTCGTCGACCTGCTCGGACGTGAGCATGCCCAACGAGCAGGCGACGTTGATGTCGACGGCGTCCTTGATCGCCGCGACACCGGCCGCGACCTGCGCCATCATCCGCGCGTCCGGGCCGCGGACCGCCGCGACGATGCAGAACTCGGTCGCGCCCGTCTTCGCCGTCTGCTTCGCCGCCTCGACGAGCATCGGGACGTCGAGCCACGCGGCGCGCACGGGCGAGTCGAACACGCCCGACTGGCTGCAGAAGTGGCAGTCCTCAGGGCATCCGCCGGTCTTCAGCGAGATGATCCCCTCGACCTCGACCTCGGGCCCGCACCAGCGCATCCGAACCTCGTGCGCGAGCTGCAGAAGGGGGTCCAGCGCCTCGTCGGGCAGCCGGAGCACCTCGAGGACCTGGGCCTCGTCCAACCCTTCTCCCCGAGCGAGGACCTGTTCACGGGCGCTGTCGAGGATCTCGAAACGGGTCGTCGTCACAGGTGGGGAGTTTGCCATCTCCCGCCGAGCGCGGGGGCCAAAGCGTGATGGGCGAGACGGGCGAACGCCACCGCGTCGAGGCGGCCCGCGCCCTCGGGGACCGCGCCGAGCAGGGGCACACCGGTCACCGCGGGCAGGTCGGCGAGGTTGCACCGCGCCGCCAGGTCCGGCTCGGCGGCCCACGCCCCGATGACGACGCCCCTGCAGATCACGCCGCGACGACGCAGCTCGAGAACCGTCAGCTCCGTGTGGTTGAGCGTGCCCAGTCCCGCTGCTGCGACGACGAGCACGGGCGCACCGAGCTTGGTGGCAACGTCGGCGAGGGTGCCGCCGTCGTCGTCGAAGCGGACGAGCAGGCCGCCCGCGCCCTCGACGAGCACCAGATCGTGATCGGCGGCGAGCTCCAGCGCGGCCGCGGCGGCCTCGAGCGGCCGGACCGGCGCCCTGCCGGACCTGCGGGCGGCCGTCGCGGGGGCCAGCGGGTCGGGGTAGCGGCCGAGCTCGCGCGTGGTCACGCCCGGGACGAGCCGGGCGACCTCGGCAAGATCACCGTGCTCGTCCTCGGCGATCCCGGTCTGAGCGGGCTTCACCACGGCGACCCGCCCGGCCGCCAGCGCCGCGACCGCAGCCGTGACAACGGTCTTGCCCACCCCCGTCCCCGTGCCGGTGACGATGAGCAGCTCGCCGGTCATGCCCCCTCCGCATGCTCGGGAAGGACCTGCGTCAGTACCGCCGCGGCGCGGTTCAGCTCGGCGGCGGTCAACGTCGCCCGTGCCGTCAACCGCAGCCGGCTCGTGCCTTTCGGAACCGAGGGCGGACGGAAGCAGCCGACCCGGATGCCGCGCGCCGCACAGGCGGCAGCGGCGCTGACCGCGACCTCCGGCTCGCCCAGCACGACCGACACGACGGCTGACGGCGGCGGCGGCACCCCGGCTGCTGTGGCCAACGCCGCGGCGGCGCGGAGGACCGTGGCAGGCCGGTCGGGCTCGGCGCGCAACACCTGCAGAGCGGCGAGCGCCGCACCTGCGCACGCCGGGGCGAGGCCGGTGTCGAAGATGAACGAGCGCGCCGTGCCGACCAGGTGCGCGATCACGGCCGAGGGCCCGACGACCGCGCCGCCCTGGCTGCCGAGCGCCTTGGACAGCGTCACGGTGGCGACGACGTCATCCGCTCCCGCCAGGCCGACGTCGGCGAGCAGCCCGCGACCGCCCGGCCCGACCACGCCGAGTCCGTGCGCCTCGTCGACCACGAGCAAGGCGCCCCGCGCGCGGCACACCGCGTGCAACGCGCGCAGCGGGGCAAGGGCGCCGTCGACGGAGTTGACGCTGTCAGCGACGACCAGCGCGCGCTCCTCGGTGCGGTTGGCGAGCAGCGCGTCGACGGTGGCCGGGTCGTCGCGGGGTGCGACGGCGATGCGCGCGCGGGAGAGCCTGCACGCGTCGACGAGCGAGGCGTGGTTGGCGGCGTCGGAGACCACGAGGGTGCCGGGACCCGACAGCGCGGTGACGACGCCGAGGTTGGCGAGATACCCGGACGAGAACACGAGCGCCGCCTGCGCGCCGACGAACGCGGCAAGCGCCGCCTCGAGCTCGCCGTGTAGCTCGGTTGTGCCCGTGACCAGCCGCGAGCCCGTGGACCCCGCGCCCCAGGCGCGCGCCGCCGCGACGGCGCCTTCGGTGACGCGAGGATCCTTGGCGAGCCCGAGGTAGTCGTTGCCCGCAAGATCGAGCAGCCCGTCGGACACGGGGCGGGGCCGTAGCTCCCGGTGCAACCCCGCCGCCCGGCGGCGGTCGGCGTGGGCGTCGAGCCAGGCCAGAGGGTGCGGGGGAAGATCGGGCACGCCGGACACGCTAGGCGCCCCGCCCTGCGCCCGCGACCACCCGCCCGGCGGTGAGTCGGGCATCCGGGCCCGGTGAGTCGGGCAGCGGGACCGGGTGAGTCGTGCAGTTGGGCCCCTCGAGCCCACGCCGTGCTCAAATGCCGGACTCGCGGGGCACAGATGCACGACTCACCCGGGTGGGGACGCCGCACCGGGCCCCAATGCCGCATTCGCCGGGCCCAGTTGCACGACTCACCGAGCGCGGCGCCCAACTCACCGAGCGCGGCGCCCAACTCACCGGGCCCAGATGCACGACTCACCGGGCCCGGGTGGCGTGGAGGACGCCTTCCGTGATCATCACCAGGTCGGCCGGGGTGCACACGTACGGCGGCATCGTGTAGATGAGGTCGCGGAAGGGGCGCAGCCACACCCCGGCGTCGACGGCGGCCGCCGTAGCCGCCGCGACGTCCACCGGCCGGTCCAGCTGCACGACCCCGATCGCGCCGAGCACGCGCACGTCGACCACGCCGGGGATCGCGCGCGCGGGGGCCAGCCCGGCCCGCAGCGCGGCCTCGATCCCCCGCACCTCACTGCGCCAGTCGCGCTCCAGCAGCAGCCCCACCGACGCCCCCGCCACAGCGGCGGCCAGCGGGTTGCCCATGAACGTCGGCCCGTGCATCAGCACGCCCGCTTCCCCATCGCTGATTCCCCGCGCCACAGCCGACGTGCACAGTGTCGCCCCCATCGACAGGTATCCGCCGGTCAGCGCCTTGCCCACGCACATGACGTCGGGCGCGACCGGAGCGTGGTCGGCCGCGAAGAGCTCGCCGGTGCGCCCGAAACCGGTCGCGATCTCGTCGAAGACCAGCAGGACGTCATGGGCGAGCGTCAGTTCGCGCAGCACGTGCAGGTAGCGCGGGTCGTGGAAGCGCATTCCCCCGGCGCCCTGCACCACCGGTTCGACGATCACTGCGGCCAGCTCGTCCGCATGCGTCTCGACCAGCCGGGCCAGCTCCGCCACGTAGTCGTGCTCGAACGCCGCGGGCGGCACACCCGCGAACACCTGCCGCGGCAGGACGTCACGCCACATCGCGTGCATCCCGCCGTCCGGATCGCACACGCTCATCGCCGCGAACGTGTCGCCGTGGTAGCCGCCGCGCCACGTCAGCAGGCGGTGCTTGCCCGGCAACCCCCGCGAACGCTGGTACTGCAGGCACATCTTGATCGCGACCTCGACCGAGACCGACCCCGAGTCGGCGAAGAACACGTGCTCGAGGCCCGGCGGAGTGACCTCCACGAGGGTCCGGGCCAGTTCGACGGCGGGCGCGTGGGTCAGGCCGCCGAACATCACGTGGCTCATGGCGCCGAGCTGGTCGCGGACCGCGGCGTCGAGGACGGGATGGGCGTACCCGTGCACGGCCGCCCACCACGAGGACATGCCGTCCACCAGCTCCCGCCCGTCGGCGAGGCGCAGTCGGACACCCGCCGCGGACGCGACGGGCAGCGGCGCGACGGTCGCGGGCATCGGCGCATAGGGGTGCCACACCCGGCGGCGGTCTTCGCTGATCAGCCGTTCGACGTCCACGATCCGCGAGCGTAGGAGGCGCCGCGCTTGCCCTCGCACACACCGCCGGTAGCCCGCACACATTGCGGGACGTGTGCGCCAGCCCCGCCAGGTGTGCGCCAGGCCCGTCGGGTGTGCGCAGGCCCCGTCGGGTGTGCGCGGGCGTTTCGCGCAACGTGCAGGAGCACCGCGACTAAGCTGAAACGACCATGTCCGTCTCCCCCGCCCCTGAGTCGATCAGCACCGCGCCGCTTGGCACCGCACCGATTGGCACCGCGTCCCCCGTGCTCTCCCGACGCCGGGAGCTCGGCGCCACGAGCGCCCGGTCGCTGTTGCTGACCGTGCTGGGCGAGTTCGTGCTGCCCCGCACCGAGCCCGTGTGGACCCAGACGCTGATCGACGTGCTGGGCGCGCTCGCCGTCGAGGAGAAGTCGGCCCGCCAGGCGCTGGCTCGCACAGCAGCCGAGGGTCTGCTGGAGTCCGACCGCTCGGGCCGCAGGGTGCGCTGGTCACTCACGACACCGGGGCGCCGCCTGCTGACCGACGGCGCAGCGCGGATTTACGGCTTCGGCTCACCGGCCGGGCCGTGGGACGGGCGGTGGCTGGTGCTGCTCGTCAGCGTCCCGGAGTCGCGACGGCAGCTGCGGCACCGCCTCCGCACCCGCCTGGCGTGGGTCGGGCTCGGCTCGCCGACACCGGGCGTCTGGGTCACCCCGGACCCGACGAAACAGGACGAGGTCGCACGGGTGCTGGCCGAGCTGCAGCTGGCCGAGGTCGCGAGCTCGTTCGTGGGCCCGTTCGGCGTGATCGGCGCCGAGCACGACATCGTCGCGCAGGCCTGGGACCTCGCGGGCATCGAGGCGGCCTACGCGGACTTCCTCGACACGTTCAGCGCGGCCGCCCCGACCGACCCGTGCGACGTCATGGCGGCGCAGATCACCCTCGTGCACGCCTGGCGCCGCTTCCCCCTGCTCGACCCTGCGCTGCCGGAGGAGCTGCTGCCCGCGGAGTGGGCGGGCGCGCGCGCGGCCGAGCTGTTCGCCGCCCTGCACGCGCGCTGGGACGGCCCGGCGCAGCGGCACTGGCGCACCCTGCTCGGCGCCTCCCCCTGATGGCCCGCCTCCCCCTGATGGCCCGCCGCTCCTCGATCACCCGCCGCTCCCCGATCACCCAGTGCTCCCCGTACGCCGCGCTCGTCGAGCGGATGCCGGTGCGCCGCGACGAGCTCACGCTGCGCGGCGGGGTCACCGCGTGCTGGACCTACGGGCAGCCCGACGCGGCGCGCACCATCGTCTTCCTGCACGGGCTGCGTGGAGATCACCACGGCCTGGAGCCGATCGTCGCCCACCTCGACGGCGTCCGGGTCGTGGTGCCGGACCTGCCGGGGTTCGGCGCCTCCCCGCCGTTCACCCACGACGCGCACGACGTCACCGGGTACGCGGCGTGGGCGGGCGAGCTCGTCGACGCGGTCGGCGGCAGGCCCGTGCTCGCCGGGCACTCGTTCGGCTCGATCGTCGCCGCATCTGCCGCGCGCACCGCCGACGCCGCCGCGCTGGTGCTGGTGAACCCCATCGCGGCGGCGGCGCTCCACGGGCCCCGCCAGGCGATGACCCGGCTCACCGTCGGCTACCACCGGCTCGCTGCGGCGCTGCCCGAACGCGCGGGTACGGCGCTGCTGCGCCACCCGCTCGTGACCCGGATCGCCAGTGCCGCCATGGTCACCACCGCGGATCCTGCGTTGCGCCACTGGATTCACGCCGAGCACGGACGCTACTTCTCGGGATTCGCCGACCGCCGCGTCCTGTTGGCGGCGTTCCACGCGTCGATCGGCCACGACGTCACCGAGTACGCAGGCGATGTCACGGTGCCGACGCTGCTGGTCGCCGCCGAGCGCGACGACATCGCCCCGGTCCCCGCCCAGCGGGCGCTGCAGCGCAGGTTCCCGGACGCGCGCCTGGTCATCGTCCCGGGCATCGGGCACCTGGCCCACTACGAGGCGCCTGCCGCCGTCGCCGACGCGATCGCGCAGTTCCTGTGAAGATCGTCGTGGACTGCCGCTACGTCACGCCGGGGCGGCACAACGGCATCAGCCGCTACACCGCAGGCCTGGTCCACGCACTGGCGCGGCTGCACCCGCTGACCATGCTGGTCTGCGACGAGCGTCAGCTCGCCCAGCTGCCCGACGTGCCGTGGACGGTCGTCAGCGCGCCGACGAGCATCCGCGAGCCGCTCGTGGCCAGGCAGGTCAACCGCCTCGCGCCGGACGTCGTGTTCTCGCCGATGCAGACCATGGGCACGTGGGGACGGCGCTACCCGGTGCTGCTGACGCTGCACGACCTCATCTACTACCGCCACCCCACCCCGCCGCCGGAGTTCGCCGCCCCGATCCGGCTGCTGTGGCGGCTCTACCACCTCGCGTGGTGGCCGCAGCGGATGCTGCTCGACCGCGCCGACGCCGTCGTCACGGTCTCGGAGACCACCGCGGCGCTCATCGCGGCGCACCGGCTGACCCGACGGCCGGTGACGGTCGTACCCAACGCCGCCGATCCGGACCCCGATCCGAACCGGCTGCCCCGCACCCGCGCACTGGTCTACATGGGCACGTTCATGCCGTACAAGAACGTGGAGACGCTCGTGCGCACAGCGGCGCTGCTGCCCGACCACGAGCTGCACCTGATGAGCCGGATCACGGCGGCCGACCGCGAACGGCTCACCGCACTGGGCCCCGGCGCCAGGCTCGTGTTCCACGACGGCGCCGACGACGCGACCTACCGCACCGTCCTGCGCGGGGCGACGGCGCTGGTCACGGCGTCGCGCGACGAAGGCTTCGGCCTGCCGCTCGTAGAGGCGATGGGGGTCGGGACGCCGCTCGTGGTGAGCGACATCCCGGTGTTCCGCGAAGTCGGGGCGGAGGCGGCCGCGTACGTCGACGCCGACGACGTGGCGGGCTTCGTCCGAGCCGTCCGCGCACTCGACGACGACGCGACGTTCGCCCGTGCCTCGGCCGCGGTCAGGGAGCGCGCCGAGCACTACTCGTGGGAGCGCTCGGCGCGCGTACTGCTCGCACTGCTGGAACGCGTGGTCGACCTCAGGCGGCGCGGCGCAGCGTGACCCCGGTGCGCGCGATCACATCGCGGTAGATCCCCTCGAAGCGGTCGATCGTGGCGCTGATCGCGTGCTCGCCCACCAGCTCACGGCTCGCCGCGCCCATCCGCCTGCGCAGCGCCGGATCGCCCAGCAGCGTGGTCAGCTGGGCGGTGAGCTCGCTGATGTCGCCCGGCTGGTAGAGCCAGCCGTTGCGGCCGGGCCGCACGAGATGCGGCAACGCCATGGCGTGGGCCGCGATCACCGGCGTGGCCGACGCCATGGCCTCCAGGGTCACGAGGCTCTGGAGCTCGGCGATGCCCGGCATGCAGAAGACCGCCGCGCGCGCGTAGGCCTCCACGAGGTCTTCCTCGGGCACGAAGCCGTGGAACCGGACGCGGTCGGCGATGCCGAGCTCGTCGACGAGCGCGGTCCACGCGCCCCGCTGCGGTCCGTCCCCGATGAGGTCCAGCACCGCGGGCAGGCCCGCGGGCAGGGCGGCAAAAGCCTTGATCAGCTCGTCGACCCGCTTCTCCTGGTCCATCCGGCCGACGAACAGCACGGACGGAACCGGCTCCGGCTCCGGCGCGCGGTGGTAGTGGTCGGCGTCGATCCCGCAGGAGACGGGAACGGCCTCGGTGAGGCCCGCGAGCCGGTGCAGGAGCTCCACCGCGCGGGGCGTGGGGGCGGTGACGAAGTCGGCCTGGCCGAAGATGCGGCCCAGGTCCTTCCAGGCGACGCGGTAGCCCAGCCGCTGCAACACCCGCGGGATGGGCGCGTGCGCGGCGAGGTTCTCGGGCATGAGGTGGTTGGTCGCGACCAGCGGCCTGCCCGTGCGCGCCGCGGCCCGCACGACGTAGCGGCCCACCACCATGTGCGCCTGGGTGTGGACGACGTCGGGGTCGATCTCCTCCAGCAACGCCGCGGTGGCCGGGGCCGTCTCCCACGGCATGCACACCTGGAAGTCGGGGCGCATGAAGTAGCGGTGGGACCGCACCCGGTGCACCGTGACGCCGTCGTGGACGGCCTTGCCGGGCGGTCCCTCGACCGACGGGGCGACGACGTGCACGTCGTGGCCGCGGCCCGCGAGGCCACCGGCCAACCGCTCGGCGAAACGTGCGGCGCCGTTGACGTCAGGCGGGTAGGTCTCGGCCGCGATGAGAACGCGCAGCGACGAGGGCATGGGAAGCAGTTCCTCTCGGAAGGTGTGCGAGCGTCGGTGCTGGGGTCACCGGCGGTGCGATCGAGGGATCTGGGGGATCCGGGCCGGGGCGAGCTGAGCTGCGCGCGTGGTGACATCGGGATGATGGCGGGCGAGCACGGCTACGCCCACGGTGGCGGCGAAAGCAGCGGCACCGAGAACAGCCCAGTGGCCGGAGGGAGTCGCGTTGCCCTCGCCAAGCAGCACGATGCCGAAGAGTACGGCAACGATCGGATCAACCACTGTCAGGCACGCCACGACTACCTCCGGTGGCCCGGACGTGAACGCCTGCTGGACGAGCCAACCGCCCACGAGGATCGCGGCGGCGACGCCCGCGACCGTGGCCAGCACGGCCGAGTCGAAGATCCCGATCTGGCCTGCGGCTATCGCCTGTGACACCGCCCTGACCAGCGAAGAGACCAACCCGAACGCGGCGGCCCCCGCCATCGCGCAGGAGACGCAGCGGGCCCAGCCCGTCCTGGCCATGCCGACGCCCGCGAGCACCAGCACGACGAGGCCGACGCCGACCCCCGCGAGCAGCGTCGCCCGACCGGGTGCCGGGGTGCTGACCGCGGAGCCCGCCGCAGTGCCGACGAACGTCACGACGGCGGTCACGCACACGAGGACGCCGACCAGCACGCCCACGGTGGGCCTGCGGTGGGTGCGCGCCGCCGTCAGTACGACGGCGATCGGCACCGCGAGCACCCCGATCGGCTGCACCACGGACAGCGGCGCGAGCACGAGCGCGACAGCGTGCAGCGTGGACCCGCCGACGGCGAGGAGAAGACCCAGCAGCCAACCCGGGGTGCGCGAGACGTCACGCAGTCCGCGCAGCGAAAGCGTGCCGGTGCGGGTGCTCGGGTCGGGCTCCGCGGCGACCGCGCGGTGCTGCAGCAACGCCGCGCCCGCGAAGAAGAACGCAGCGATGACGGCGAGCACGATCGAGGGCAGCGACCCGATGAGCTGGTGCTCGGTCACGCTGCCTCACCCGCGTACGCGAAACGGGCTCGTGGCGGGAATTCCACGAACCGGCCTTCCCGAGCGCTCGCCAGCGGTTTCACTGCCGCCAAGCGTGCCCTGTGCACATCACCGGACAGGGGAATTCGTGATGACGCCGGGATAACGATCAGGCCATGACCGGGGGCGCACGTCCTTCCCCGTGTGCAGGCCGACCCGGATGTCGTCATGACCTCACCGTGCCAGTCCCCCGCTGAGACCGACATCAGGAACTCCACCTAGTCCATTGTGGGGGGATCCCTGTCCGCCGATCAGGGTCATCACCGGTCACGGCACGGGCCCGTCGTCGGGAAGCGGATCGGCCCGCTGCGTCTGCTCGGGCAGCAGCGGCGACAGCGCCAGCTCGCGCAGCGTCACCCCCGGCGGGGCCGCCTCCACGACGCGCACCCCCGCGGCGGGTCGCCGCAACGCCGCCCCGTCGGCCGAGACGACGACGGCGACGACACACGCGCAGTCCGGCAGACCCAACGCGTTCGCCTCCGCTGTCGCGACGTCCTTGGGCCTGCCGGTGAGCCGCGCGGCGTCCGCGGCGGCCGCCGAGGCGGCGCGCTGCCGGGCTGAGTCGAGCGCGGTCGCGGTCGCAACACCCGGCTCCAGCGGCATGAACCGCAGCGCGGTCTGCACGCGGGGCAGGTCGACCCGGAAGACCGCTTCGACGGGCGCCCCCGACGGCGGCGCATCGGCGGCGTTCGGCTGAGCGGCGGCCTGCTGAGCGGCGGTCCGCGGGGCGGCGGTCAGCGGGGCGGGGGTCAGCGGGGCGGCGCTCACCTCGGCGACGGTCAGCTCGTCGGCGAGCTGCACGAGCGCCAGCGTCGGCACGCCCTGCGGGGGCAGCGTCGCGTCGGCGCGCGTCAGGTAGGCCGACACCGCCTCACCGGGCTCGGGCCCCAGCCGCACCGACCCGGCGGGCGGCCCGGACGTCGGCGCAGGCGAGCGGGCCGCCGCGAACCAGGCCACCAGCGCGCCCACGAGCACACAGGCGGCGAGCAGCGCGACCCGCCGCCCGGTGGTCATGTCACACCCCGTGCGGGTCGCGCAGCCGATCCAGCGCGCGCTCGAGATCGGCCGGGTAGGGGCTGACGAACTCGACCCACCGCCCGTCGGCAGGATGCGCGAAGCCCAGCGAGCGCGCGTGCAGCCACTGGCGGGTCAGGCCCAGCCGCTTCGCGAGCACGGGGTCGGCGCCGTAGGTGAGGTCGCCGACGCAGGGGTGGCGCATCGCGGAAAGGTGCACCCGGATCTGGTGGGTGCGGCCCGTCTCCAGGTGGATGTCCAGCAGGGACGCGGCCCGGAACGCCTCCACCGTGTCGTAGTGGGTGACGCTGGGCCGCCCGTCCGCCACGACGGCGAACCGGTAGTCGTGCCGCGGGTGCCGGTCGATGGGCGCGTCGATCGTGCCGCTGGACGGGTCGGGGTGACCCTGGCAGACCGCGTGATAGCGCTTGTCGACGGTGCGCTCCTTGAACGCGCGCTTCAGCTCCGTGTAGGCGCGCTCGGACGTGGCGACGACCATCACGCCGGTCGTGCCGACGTCCAGCCGATGCACGATGCCCTGACGTTCGGCGGCGCCCGACGTCGCGACCCGGTAGCCCATGGCGGCCAGCCCGCCGAGGACGGTGGGGCCGGTCCAGCCGGGGCTCGCGTGCGCGGCGACGCCGACCGGCTTGTCGACCACGATGATGTCGTCGTCGGCGTGCAGCACGACCAGTCCGGCGACGACCTCTTCCGGGCCGCTGATCGCCGTCGGCCGCTCCGGGTCGGGCAGCGCCACCTCCAGCCACGCGCCCGCCGTCAGCCGGTCGGACTTCGCCGCCGCTCGCCCGTCGACGGCGACGTGCCCGTCCTCGGCGAGCGTCGCGACGACCGTGCGCGAGAGCCCGAGCAGCCGCGCGAGCCCGGCGTCGACGCGCATGCCGTCCAGGCCGTCGGGCACGGGCAGCTGCCGGACCTCACTCATCGGCGGTCTTGCGTGGTCTGCCGCCGTCGAGCTCACGGCCCATCAAGGCGAGCAGGACGAGCAGGACGCCGCCGCACGAGATGCTGGCGTCGGCCAGGTTGAACACCGCGAACGCCTCACCGTTGGGGGCGAACGGCGACACCATGTCCACCACGTGGCCCTGCAGCGGGCCGGGCGCGCGGAAGATGCGGTCGATGAGGTTGCCCAGCGCGCCGCCGAGCACCAGGCCGAGCGCCACGGCCCAGCCGGTGGAACGCAGCCGCCGCGCCACGCGGATGATCACGAACACGACGCCGATCGCGATCACCGTGAGGATCCAGGTGAAGCCGGTGGCCATCGAGAACGCGGCGCCGGGGTTGCGCAGCAGCTGCAGGTAGATCAAGCCGCCGAGGATCGGGATCGGGTCCTGACCCTCCAGCTGCGCGACCGCGATCGTCTTGGTGATGATGTCCGCCACGAGCACCACCCCGGCGATGGAAGCCAGCAGCCAGACGCGGGTCGCCGTGGCCGTGGCGGCATCGGGTTGGTCACTCACCCGTCCATGATGACGTAGTTGCTCGGTTCACCCGCGGCCGGACCAGCGGGCGAGGCGCCCGCGGAGGTCGACATCCCGGATCCGGTCCTCCGCGGCGGCGCGCACGGTCGTGGTCGTGACGACGAGGAGCTGGTCTCGTTCGCGCAGCCGGGTCTCGGACGACGGGGTGAACGCCTCCTCGTCGCGCACGACGAGGCTGACGGTCGCTCCCCGCGGCAACCGCAGTTCCCGCAGGTAGACGCCCTTCAACCGGGAGCCGACGGGCACGCGGACCTGCAGGAGGTCGGCGCCGAGCTCGTCGAGGGGCGCCGCGTCCACCTCGAGCTCGCGTGGCTCCCCTGCCCGAGCCACGCCCAGCAGCCGCGCGACCCACGGCAGCGTGGTGCCCTGCAGCAACGTCAGCAGCACGACCAACACGAAGACCACGTCGACCAGTTCGGTCGCCCCGGGTGCGCCCTCGGTCAGCGCGATGAGGGCGAGCACGATCGGCACCGCGCCGCGCAGCCCCGCCCAGGACAGGAACGCCTGCTCCCGCCACGGCATCCGGAAGGGCAGGCCTGCGGCGACCACGGAGAGCGGCCGGGCCACCAGCAGCAGGATGGCGCCTGCCACCAGTGCGGGCACGACGGCGGTGACCAGCCGCGACGGCGAGGAGTACAGCCCGAGCAGCACGAACAGGCCGATCTGGGCGAGCCAGCCGGTGCCCTCGGCGAACGAGCGCACACCGCCGCGGTGAGGCAGGTCGGAGTTGCCCAGCACGAGCGCGGCGACGTAGGTCGCGAGCAGACCGGAGGCGTGGACAAGCTGGCCGGTCGTGTACGCGAGCACGCAGACGGCGATCGCGGCGAGCGGGTAGAGGCCCGTCGACGGCAGTGCGGCCCGCCGCAGCGCCCACGCCCCGCCGAGGCCGAACAAGACCCCGATCACCGCGCCCGCGGCCAGCTCGTAGACGACGAGCAGCGGCGTGAACCACGTGAACGGCTCGCCCGCCGACAACAACACGACCGCGAGGACCACCGGCGCGTCGTTCATGCCGGACTCGAGCTCCAGCGCCCCGGCGAGCCGCCTGCGGACGCCGACCCCGCGCAGCACGCTGAACACCGCGGCCGCGTCCGTCGAGGACAGGACGGCGCCCCACAGCAGCGCAGTGCGCCATTCCAGGTGCAGCAGCAGATGCAGCCCCACGCCGACGACGCCGATGCTGACCAGCACCGACACGGTGGACAGGGCGATCCCGATGCCCAGCGCGGGCCGCACGGACCGCCAGCTGGTGGTCAGCCCGCCCTCGACCAGGATCAGCACGAGGGCGACGAGCCCGAGCGACTCCGTGAGCGCGGCGTCGGAGAACTGGATCCCCAGCACGGACTCGCCGAGCACGACGCCGATGCCCAGGTAGAGAAGCAGCGAGGGCAGCCCGAGCCGGACCGACACCCGCACCGCGACGACGCCGAGCAGGACCACGGCAGCCGCGATCCCGAGCAGTACTTCCACGCTCGGCATGCCCCACCTTAAACGACCTTCACGCCCGGCCCCGCCACGGTGAGTGCTGGACAGCGCCCCAGCTCGGCGCCGCACCCGCGTTGTTGTGCTCGCACCCGCGTTGTTGTGCTCGCACCTGTGACCGGACGCCGGTGCGGCCTCGACAACGCCGGTGCGGGGCCTTCGAACACCGATCACCAGCGGGTGGAGCAGCCCCGGGTGAGGGTGGCCGCCGTGCGGGGGCGGGAGAGCTCGTGCGGCTCCCCCCGCCGCGCGGCGGGGGGAGCCGACAGTCCGAGCCTAAGGTCGCGCACGGCTCACAGGCTCACCCGCACCTCCGCGGCGCGGCCGTCGGGAGCGGCCACCGGACCGGTCGACGTCGGACTGGCCACCGAGCCGTACGTGACGGCAGTGGCCAGCACCTCGCCCGCCACGAACGCCTCGTGCTCCTTCACGGCGTCGAGGACGTCCGAAGGCGCGTCCAGGGTGAGCGCGATCCGGTCGGAGACGTCCAGGCCCGCATCCCGGCGCGCCTGCTGCACGACCCGAACGACGTCGCGCGCCGTGCCCTCGGCGCCCAGCTCAGGCGTCACCGCCGTGTCGAGCAGCACGAGCCCCGTGTTGCCGGGCAGGGCGGCGGTGCTGTCGGCATCGACCGCGACCAGCTTTTCGGTGAACTCGCCCGGCAGGAGCGCGATCCCCCCTGCCGTGACCGTGCCGTCGGGCTCCGTGGACCACTCCCCCGCCTTGACCGCGCGGATCACCTTCTGGGTGTCGCCACCCAGGCGGGGCCCGCAGGCCCTGGCGTTGACGGCGATCTCGAAGCGGCCGTGCGCCGCGACGTCGGCGGTCAGGGCTACGTCCTTGACGTTCACCTCGTCCCGAAGGATGTCGGCGAACGGGGCGAGCGTGGCAGCGTCCGCCGCGGCGACCGTGAGCGTGGCGAGCGGCAGCCGCACCCGCAGCCCCCGCGCCTTGCGCAGCGACAGCGCCGCCGACGCCACCTGCCGCACCCGCTCCATGGCCGAGACGAGTGCGGCGTCGTGCGGGAGCAGATCAGCGGCGGGCCAGTCCGCCAGGTGCGCCGACCGCCCGCCGGTGAGTCCCCGCCACACCTGTTCCATCGTCAACGGCAGCAGCGGCGCGGCGACCCGCGCGGTGACCTCGAGGACCGTGTGCAGGGTGTCGATCGCGTCGGCGTCCCCCGCCCAGAACCGGTCGCGGGATCGCCGGACGTACCAGTTGGTGAGCGCCTCGGCGTGGTCGCGCACCCGCTCACAGGCTCCGGCGATGTCGTAGACGTCCATGGCCGCGGTCACGTCGTCGACGAGCGCGGCCGTGCGCGCGAGCACGTACCGGTCGAGGACGTGCGTCGAGTCCGTGCGGAACGTGCCGGTGCGCCCGGCCGCCCCCGCGTACAGCGACAGGAAGTACCACGTGTTCCACAGCGGCAGGATCGCCTGGCGCACACCCTCGCGGATGCCCTGCTCGGTGACGACGAGGTTGCCGCCGCGCAGGATCGGCGACGCCATCAGGAACCAGCGCATGGCGTCGGAGCCGTCGCGGTCGAACACCACGTCGACGTCGGGGTAGTTCTTGCGCGACTTGCTCATCTTCAGGCCGTCGTCGCCCAGCACGATGCCGTGGGCGACGCAGGAACGGAACGACGGCCGGTCGAACAGGGCCGTGGCCAGCACGTGCAGCGTGTAGAACCAGCCGCGGGTCTGGCCGTTGTACTCGACGATGAAGTCGCCGGGGTAGTGGTTCTCGAACCAGTCGCGGTTCTCGAACGGGTAGTGCACCTGGGCGAACGGCATCGAGCCGGACTCGAACCAGCAGTCGAGCACCTCCGGCACCCGCCGCATCGTGGACCGGCCGGTGGGGTCGTCCGGGTTGGGCCGCGTCAGGTCGTCGACGAAGGGGCGGTGCAGGTCCGTCGGGCGCACGCCGAAGTCGCGCTCCAGCTCGTCGAGCGAGCCATAGACGTCGACGCGCGGGTAGGTGGGGTCGTCCGACATCCAGACCGGGATCGGCGATCCCCAGTAGCGGTTGCGGGAGATCGACCAGTCGATCGCGTTCTCCAGCCACTTGCCGAACTGGCCGTCACGGATGTGTGAGGGCACCCACGTGATCTGCTGGTTGAGCTCGACCATCCGTTCGCGAAGCGCGGTGACCTGCACGAACCAGGAGTCCACCGCGCGCTGGATGAGCGGGTTGCCACAACGCCAGCAGTGCGGGTACGGGTGGTCGTACGTCTCGTGACGCAGGAGCACGCCGTGCACGAACGGGGCGGTCTGCTCCTTGAGGTCGCGGATGATCTGGGCGTTGGCGTCGAAGACGAGCATGCCCTCGTACGGGGGCACGGTGGCGTCGAACGTGCCGTCGGTGCCGACCGGCACCACGACGTCGATCCCCGCCGCGTCCGTGACGACCTTGTCCTCCTCACCGAACGCAGGCGCGATGTGCACGATGCCGGTGCCGTCCTCGGTGGTGACGTAGCCCGCCGCCAGCACGCGGTGCGCGTTCGGCCGTCCGAGGAAGAAGTCGAACGGCGGGGTGTAGGCCAGCCCGACGAGGTCGCTGCCGCGGAAGGTCCGCAGCACCTCGGGCGCCTCCCCCAGTTCGCGGGCGTAGGCCCCGAGGCGGGCCGCAGCCAGCACCCAGCGCTCGCCTCGGGCCGCGACCAGCACGTAGTCCACGTCCGGGTTGACCGCCATGGCCAGGTTGGACGGCAGCGTCCACGGCGTCGTCGTCCAGATGAGCGCCAGCGCGCCATCAAGATCAGCACGGGCGAGATCGGGCTCGGGCGCGGACAGCCGCAGCCCGACGGTGACGGCAGGGTCCTGGCGGTCGAGGTAGACGTCGTCCATCTTGGTCTCCGTGGCCGACAGCGGCGTGCCGTCGTGCCAGCAGTACCAGAGGACGCGGAAGCCCTGATAGACCAGACCCTTGTCCCACAGGGTCTTGAAGGCCCACATGACCGATTCCATGTAGTCCAGGTCGAGGGTCTTGTAGTCGTGGTCGAAGTCGACCCAGCGGGCCTGGCGGGTGACGTAGGCGCGCCATTCATCGGTGTAGCGCAGCACGGACTCGCGGCAGGCGGCGTTGAACGCCGCGACGCCCAGCTCGTCGATCTCGGACTTGCTCTTCAGCCCGAGCTGCTTCTCGGTCTCGGTCTCGGCGGGCATGCCGTGGGTGTCCCAGCCGAACCGGCGCTCGACGTGGCGCCCGCGCATGGTCTGGTAGCGCGGGACCACGTCCTTGACGTAGCCGGTGAGGAGATGGCCGTAGTGCGGCAGGCCATTGGCGAAGGGCGGCCCGTCGTAGAACACGAACTCGTTGGTGCCCTTTTCGCCTGCGGGACGGGCGTCGACCGACGCCACGAACGTGCCGTCCTCGGCCCAGAAGCCGAGCACGTCCGTCTCGAGCTGGGGGAACGACGGGTGGGCTGGAACCACCGGGTAGGCCATGGCTGTGCTCCTCGTGCGCTGATGCTGCCGCACGGGGACGACGGCCGTCGCTCTTGGCTCGGGCGCCGCGGTACCACCCCGCTTGCCGTCCCGTGAGACGGCCACTCAACTCACGGCTGTGACGGGCCGCACCCGCCCGGTTCTACTCCGGCCTGCCCGACGACGGCGCAGCCCGTTTCTTCCGGAAGCTCCCCGGTGATGGCCGGATCAACGCCTGTGTGTACCAGCGTAGCGCCGCCGCGCCAGCCGGTATTCCTCAGGGCCGGGCCGAGGCTCGGCCGCGTTCGCCGAGCACGGCGTCGGGCGTGCACCAGCCGCACGGGGTGAAGCCGAGCTCGATGGCCTCACGGGCGGGCAGCGGAATCGATGCCTGCGTGGTCACCGCGCGGCAGCTCGCCACGTGGTAGCGCGGCTGCTCGTCGATCACGAAGACCTCGTCGTCCATCCGCGCGACGATCCGGGCGACGTCGGGATCGAAGGGCTCTTCCGGCGGGTCGTTCTCGTCGACGTGCCGGGTGCCTGCCGCGGAACTCATGACCGCGGTCTCCTCAACACCCCCGGAAGGTGGAGGCGGATCAGCGGCCGCGGTTGCGGACCGGCTGACCGGGTCGAACAGCTCGTGACCGGACGCGATCGGGCCACCGAAGGTCGAACGCGTCGCCTGGTCGGCGGCTGCACCTCGGCCCGCCGCACTGTCGGCGGCCTGCTTGTCGGCCACACCCTGCTTGTCGAAGGACACCTGTGTGTCGGCGGCGGCCTGCTTGTCGGCGGCGGCTGAGTCGACCGCGGCTTGGTCGCCACCCGCCGTGCTGCTCTCGGCGGCTGGGCTGTTCGCGGCGGTCGGGCTGTTCGCGGCGGCTGGGCCTGCCCCGGCGACTGGGCTGTCCGCGGCAGGGGCAGACGCGGAGGCGGGTGTTGTGGTCGCGGCGACGGCCGACGACGTCGAGATGGTCGACTCGGGGTCGGCCGTGGCTGCGTCGTCGGCGGAGACGCGATCGGCGTGCGTACGGCCGTTGGACGAACGGGTCTCCGCGGCCCGGCTGTCGGGCCGTTCGACGCCCCTCATCGTGCTCACGGTCGGCGCAGGCTGGTCGTCGGCGGGGTCGGAGCGGGATTCGGTGGCCGCGACCGAGGTCGGGCCGTCGGGGTCAGGTCGCTCGTAGGCAGGTCCATCGACCGCGCCTTCCCGAGCCCTTTTCGGAAGCGTGCCTGCGGGCCCAGCCGGGGTCCCGGTGGCCGACGCGGTAGCCGGACCAGTGGCCGAACCGGCCGGTGACATGGCCGCCGTCGCGGCAACATCGCCCGGGGCGGATCCGACCTTCGGCCGCTCGGCGGCGGATCCCGATCCCGCCCGATCGGTGTCGGACGCAGCGGCGGCTGCTTTCTCGGCGCCGAAGACGGAGGTGCCCGAGGTGCCCGCCCGGGCCGCCGCGGCCTGCCCAGCCTCGCCCGCTGCATCTCCTGCGGCCGCTCCTACCGTGCGGCTGTCGGTTCGCTTGCGGATGTCGACCGAGACCGTCGCCTCCGGGTCACCCGCACGACTGTCGGTGGCCGATCGGGAAGCCTCGGCAGGGACGGCTTCGCGAGGCTTGTTCGTCACGCTCGGTGACGAAGATCCACCCGATGAGGTGGTGGGGCCCTCAGCGCCGGACGGTCGCACACCAGAGCCGGACGGTTGGACCGCGGGCATGATGATGGTCTGCTGGCCGTCCATGGGACGGTCGAACCGCGATTCGTCCGCGGTGGCTTCGGCCGCTGCGGAGTCGCCATGGGGACGCACGACCGGCAGCACCTCGGTGACCGGGTCCGGCTCACCGAGCAGCATTGCCTCAGCAGACGGCGAAGCAGGCGCTGCTGCCGCAGTCGCTCCGGCCTTGAGCGCCGAACGGCGCTGGAGCCAGTCGACGACCAGGACGACAGCTGCAGCGACGCTCACCGCCACCGACAGCCATGCACAGAGCACGCTGCCGGTGAGCAGCGCGACGACCAGCAGGCCGAAGGCGACGAGCACGAGGATCAGGACAAGCAGCAGCACTATTCACTCCGTGTGCGGTGGCGCGGTGGCGGTGCCGCACCGCGCCACCCGTTGATGGCAGGCGAGTCAGCTACCAGCGTCGGCACGCTGGCCGTACCCGGTGGCCGCGTATCCGCCACCGGCCCCTGCCCGGCTGTCAGCGGGTGCGGCAGAGCCACGTTCGCCCAGGTCACGCAGCTGCGACTCGAGATAGGTCTTGAGCCGGGTGCGGTACTCCCGCTCGAACGTCCGCAACTCGTCGATCTTCTTCTCGAGGACCGACTTGTCGCGCGTGATGCTGCCGATGATCTCCGACTGCTGCCGCTCGGCGTCGCCGACCAGCTTGGATGCCTTGTCACGGGACTGGCGCTCGAGGGTCTCGGCGCGGGTGCGTGCGTCGTTCAGCATCGTCTCGGCACGCGCTCGCGCGTCGTTGACCAGGCCATCGGACTTCGTACGCGCCTCGGAGAGCAGCTGCTCAGCCTTGGTGCGGGCGTCGGTCAGCATCGTGTCGGCCTCGGACTTGGCCTCAGACGTGAGCCGTTCGGCCATCTCCTGCGCCATGCTGAGCACCTTGGCGACCTGTACGTGGTGGTCACCGCCCTGCTCAGGCTCCGCGAGCTGCGGTGGAGGCGCCGCCATCCGCTGCGGCTCCATCGGCCGCTGCATCGGCGGCGGCTCGACCTGCCGTTGGAGCTGCTGCGTCGGCGGCGACATGCTCATCGACGCGACAGGCGGACGCGAGCGCGCGTCCTCCAAGTCAGCCTGGACATTGCCGAGGCGCTGCTCGAGCTGGGAAACCTGCTCGCGCAGGTCGTCGTTCTCCTCGATCAGCCGGGCCAGTTCGGCCTCGACCAGATCGAGGAACGCGTCGACCTCGTCCTCGTTGTACCCCCGTTTCCCAATGGGGGGTTTGCTGAACGCGACGTTGTGGACGTCAGCGGGCGTCAGCGGCATCGGATCACCTCATGCAGTCCTCGGCGGCGGCACCGCGCGACTGGGGCTCGCTACGGCGTCGGCTGGGCAACGTTCATCAGTATGAACACGACCAGCAACAGAACCATAATCGACAGGTCCAGACCCACGCCGCCGATCCGGACGACGGGAATCACTCTCCGCAACAACTTCACGGGAGGATCGGTGGCGGTGAAGATCATTTCTAACGCCACCGCACTCGGTCCGGCAGGCACCCACTGACGCGCAAAGCTGCGGACGAGCTCGGCCACGATGCGGCCGATCAGGAGCAGCCAGAAGAAGAACAGCACGTAGTAGACGACGAACTGGATGACGAGCACGGCTCCATACTGGCATGGAACGGCGAGCAATATCTGATCAATGCCGGGGCCGGTCCGGAACGACGCCGCCGACTCGGCCCACGAGCTTGCGGGCGTCGTCGGCCGATACCTCGACATCGGCCGGAGTGAGCAAGAACACCCGATTGGTGACCTTGTCGAAGCCACCTCGCAGCGCGAAGACGAGCCCGGCCGCGAAGTCGACGAGCCGCTTGGCCGATGCGTCGTCCAGCTCGGTCAGGTTCATGATCACCGGGATGCCGTCGCGGTAGCGCTCGCCGATGGTTCGTGCCTCGTTGTAGCTGGTCGGTTGCAGTGTGGTGATCCTCGAGAGCGCGGCGGGCCCGGTGGACCGCTCACGCTGCTCCGGGACGTTCGAGGGACTCGTCAGCCGGACGGCGTCGGGGTCGATCGCGAGCGCGCCGCGCACCGGCGGGACCGCCGTCGGCCTGGCCGCGGTGCTCGCGATCGGGCGCTCGGCAGCTCGCTCGGCGACCGCGGTACGCGCCGCGCGGCGGTCCCACGCGGGTTCAGCCTCGTACCGGTCGTCGTCGCCCGCGTACCGGTCGTCCCACCGGGTGGCCGCCTCGCGCTCACGCACCTCGGGCTCGTGCTCGGCCGCGAGGTCACGCACGGTGCGCCGAACGGCCGGTGCGTAGCGCTCGGGCTCATCGGAGTACTCGGCCAGCTCCTCTGCGGGCACCATGCCGAAGTAGGCCTTGAGCTTGTACATCGCGCCCATTCGCGCCCCTATCCTCGTGGCCCACAGCCGACCGCTGGCCCCGGCGATCAGCGATCAACGGGAGGTTAACGTCCGGTCCCCCACAAGAGCCGTTCCGACACGCACCACGTCGCAACCGTGCCTGATCGCGACCTCCAGATCGCCGCTCATGCCCGCCGACAACGTCCCGGCCTGCGGCTGACCGACACGCAGCCACTCGGCGGCTGCGGCGATGTCGGCGAACGCCGCCTCCGGATCGGCACCGAGCGGAGCAACGGCCATCAGCCCGGCGAGGCGCAGTCCGGCACATCCGGCGACGTGCCGGGCAAGCTCCTCGAGCTCCGCGCGGGGGACGCCGCCGCGGCGCGGGTCGCCGTCGACGCTGTACTGGATGAGCACGGAAAGTGATGACACGCGCCCGCCGGTATCGACGGCGCGCCGGACGGCAACGTCGAGTGCGTCCGCCAGCCGCACCGAGTCCACTGATTCCACCTGATCGGCCCATCGCACGACGTCTCGCACCTTGTTGCGCTGCAGGCCGCCGATCGCGTGCCAGCGGGGTCGGGCGTGCGGCCGGAGCGCGGCGACCGCGTCCACCTTGGCGGTGGCCTCCTGCACCCGGTTCTCCCCCAGCAGGTCGAGGCCGAGGTCGAGCAGCGCTGCGACGTCGGCCGCGGGCACGGTCTTCGTCACGGCCATCAGCGTCACCTCATCCGGGCCGCGGCCTGCTGCGGCGCAGGCGGCGGCGATGCGGGCGCGCACGGCCGCGAGCCGCTCAGCCAGCTCCGCCCGGCGCGCCTGCGACACCTCGGCGTCCGCCACCACTGCTGCTTCCGTCCCGTCTGCGCCCACCCGACCATTGTGAGCGCGGCTCGCCGGGTTCGAAGCCCGCGAACAGCGCGCTCGCCGCGGTCACCCGCGCGGGTCGAGCCACACGACGGCGGCCAGCCGACCGGTGCGGCCGTCGCGCCGGTGGCTGTAGAGCTCCCGGTCCTCCACCGTGCAGCGCGGGTCGGCGCCGATCTTGCCGACGCCGAGCTCCACCAGCTGGTGGTGGAGGCCCGCGCGGAGATCGAGGCCCGGCGTGCCCTTGCGGGTGCGGACGGCGCTCCCCGGCAGCTGTGCGTCGACCTCCGCCTGCATGGCGGCCGGGACCTCATAGCAGAGCCCACAGACGGCGGGCCCGAGCAGCACCTCGACGGCGCCCGCCCGCGCGCCGAGGTCCTGCATGGCGGCGAGGACGGCGGGCAACACCCCCGCGGCCGCGCCCACCCGACCGGCGTGGGCCGCGCCGACGACGCCCGCGCCGGGGTCGGCCAAGAGCACCGGAACACAGTCGGCTGCGAGCACCGCGAGACCGACGCCCGGCTCGGCGGTGACGACGGCGTCCATGGCGGCCCGGTCCGGGTCCCCTTCGCCGGGTGGGCCGTCGACGACGGCCACCCCGGTGCCGTGGACCTGCTGCAGGAAGACGACGGGAACTCCCAGCTCGGCAGTCAGCCGGGCGCGGTTGGCCGCGACGGCGCGCGGGTCGTCGCCCACGCCCGTCGACAGGTTGAAGGCGGTATAGGCACCGGCCGAGCGCCCGCCCGCGCGGGTGCTCACCACCCGGCGGACACGGGCCACGGTCAGCGCCTCATCCGATTCAGCGCTTCATGAAGGGCGGGACGTCCACCTCGTCGTCCAACTCGGGCGCAGGGGACGTGTAGCTCGTCGGCGAGGGGCTGTGGGCGGCGGGCGGCGTGTAGTAACCGGACCGCTCGGCCACCGGGCTCGGCACCTCCCCCGGGTCGGGCTGCCGTGGCGTCGGCGGCGTGTACGCCGCGGGCGGGGCAGCGGGGGGCAGCGTGCCCGACTGCAACGGGCTGGGCTGCTGCGAGCCGGGCTGATAGGAGTTGGGCTGGTACGCAGGAGCGCCGTTGCCGCCTGAGCTGCCGTGCGCCGCGGAGCCTGCGGCCGCGCCCTCTTGAGCCGCGCTCGCCGCGTAGGCGCCGGTGGCGGTCTGGCGCGTGCCGTTGCCGCCTCCGCCGTTGTGCCCGCCTGCCCCGTTGTGGCTGCCTGCCCCGTTGTGCCCGGCACCGCTGTGGCTGTCGGCGTCGTCGTGATGGTTTGCGCGCGCGTTGCCGTAGCCGGAGCCGTTCTGGCCCGACGTGCTGCCGCTGACGCCCGGCGCGATCACCCCGCCGGACCGCGCGTACACGTGGGGCTCGAGCTTCTTGTGCGTCGGTCCGCCCGCCTCGAACCCGGCGGCGATGACGGTGACGCGCACCTCGTCGCCGAGCGAGTCGTCGATCACGGTGCCGAAGATGATGTTGGCCTCCGGGTGGGCGGCCTCCTGGACGAGCGACGCGGCCTCGTTGATCTCGAAGAGCCCGAGGTCCGACCCGCCCGCGATGGACAGCAGAACGCCCTGCGCGCCGTCCATCGACGCTTCGAGCAGCGGCGAGTTGATCGCCTTGCCCGCCGCCTGGACCGCCCGGCCCTCGCCGCGCGACGAACCGATGCCCATCAGTGCGCTGCCCGCTCCGGACATCACGCTCTTGACGTCGGCGAAGTCGAGGTTGATCAGGCCGGGTGTGGTGATCAGGTTGGTGATCCCCTGCACGCCGGAGAGCAGCACCTCGTCAGCCGACCGAAACGCGTCCATCAGCGACACGCCCACGTCGCCGAGCTGCAGCAGCCGGTCGTTGGGGATGACGATCAGGGTGTCGCACTCGTTGCGCAGGCCCTGGATGCCTTCCTCGGCCTGTCCGGCGCGACGGCGGCCCTCGAACGTGAACGGCCGGGTGACGACTCCTATGGTCAGCGCGCCCAACTTGCGCGCGATCGACGCGACGACGGGCGCACCACCGGTGCCGGTGCCGCCGCCCTCCCCCGCGGTGACGAAGACCATGTCGGCGCCCTTGAGGACCTCCTCGATCTCCTCGCGGTGGTCCTCAGCGGCCTTGCGACCCACTTCAGGGTTGGCCCCCGCGCCCAGCCCGCGCGTCAGCTCGCGGCCGATGTCGAGCTTGACGTCGGCGTCGGACATCAGGAGGGCCTGCGCGTCCGTGTTCACCGCGATGAACTCGACGCCCTTGAGGCCGACCTCGATCATCCGGTTCACGGCGTTCACGCCGCCGCCGCCGATGCCGACGACTTTGATGACTGCTAGGTAGTTGTGCGGGGGCGTCATAGGGCGCACCTTCCAGCTCAGCTCGGGTCCGACCCCGGGGGTCCGGGCCTTCACTGCGAAACGCTAGGTTGCGCCCGCGACCGGGTCCATTAGGCGCGCCGCGCGTTGGACAAGTGCCCAAACGGGTTCACCTGCGAATCGTGGGCAGGTCCGGGCTTGTGACGTCGAACACGTGACCCGGCTGGGTGAGCAGCGGGACGAGGACGGCGGCCTTGTCGGCGGCGCGGTCGTTGGTGCCCCACACGACCTGGCGGCCGCCCGTGAGGCCGAACGTCACCTGGCCCGGGACGTTGGCCCCCGCGACCGTGGCGTCCACGGTGAGCACCTGCGACCGGATGGCGGTGGGCAGCGCGGCCAGCGCCGCGAGCGCCGAGTGCGTGGAGGGGTCGTCGGGGCCGACCGCCCCGAACGTCAGCCGCGGCAGCCCCGGCGGCGCGGTCCCGGCGTAGACGACGCCGCCGCCGTCCACGAGCTGTACGCCTGCCGGGGTGGTCGCGACGGCGACGGGGACGCGCTCGACGACGGTCACCGTCACCGTGTGCGGCCACGACCGCGCCACCGCGGCGGTCGCGACGGCGGGTATGGCGGCGACCCGCTGGGCGACGGCCGCGGTGTCGATCGAGGCGAGCGGCGCACCGGTCGGCACGGCCGCGGCGGTCAGGACGTCGGCCGGAGCGACGGTGCTGACGCCCTCGACCTGCACCCCCTGCACGTCGAACACATGCGCGTCGAAGAGCAGGATGCGCACCACGAACCCCCCGCTGACCAGCAGGAAGAGGGCGACCAGCGCCGCGGCGAACCTGCGGCGGCGATACACCTCCCGCGCAGGCCTGCCGGGCCGGGCCGCCGCCGCGCGCGTCGCCGTGCGCACCCCACGCGTCACCGCGAGAGCTCCAGGAGGATCTCGGGGGCCAGCACGGTGACGTCCCCTGCGCCCATCGTGATCACCAGATCTCCCGGGCGCGCGATCCCGGCCACGACGGCGGGCACCTCGGACCAGCGCGGCACGAAGCGCACCCTGGCGGGCGGCAGGGGCACGTGCTCGGCGATCAGCGCCCCGCTGACCCCCGGCTCGGGATCCTCGCGCGCGCCGTAGACGTCCAGGACCACGACCTCGTCGGCCAGGCCGAGCGCGGCTCCGAACTCGCGGGCGAAATCGCGGGTGCGCGAGTACAGGTGCGGCTGGAAGGCGACGACGACCCGCCCGCTGCCTGCGACGTCGCGGGCGGCCCGAAGCTGGGCGGCGACCTTGGTGGGGTGGTGGGCGTAGTCGTCGTACACCGCCACGCCTGCCGCTCTGCCGCGGAACTCGAAGCGGCGGCGGACGCCGTCGAACGCGGCCAGACCCTCGAGGAGACCCTCCACCGGAGCGCCGAACGCCTCGCCCGCGAGCAGCGCGGCCAGTGCGTTGAGCGCCATGTGCTCGCCGGGGACGGGCAGCCGCAGCTTGTGGGCGGTCCCGCCGAGGTGCAGCACGATGCGCGCGCCGGGTCCGTCGGGACGGAACTCCACGAGCCGCGCGTCGGTGCCCTCGCTGCGCCCGTAGGTGCGCACCCGGATCCCGCGCTCGCGGGCGGTGGCGGCGAGCGCGGCGGCGCCGGGGTCGTCGACGCAGGTCACCAGCGTGCCGCCGGGGTTGATGCGACCGAGGAAGTCGGCGAAGGCCGCGACGTAGGCGGCGGGGCTGCCGTAGTGGTCGAGGTGGTCGGCCTCCACGTTGGTCACGATGGCGACCTCGGGCGCGAACACCAGGAACGACGCGTCGCTCTCGTCGGCCTCGACGACGAAGATCTCGCCCGAGCCCTCGTGGGCGCCGGAGCCAGAGGTGGCCAGGTCGCCGCCGATCGCGAACGAGGGGTCGAGGCCGCAGTGCTGCAGCGCGACCGTGAGCATCGACGTCGTCGACGTCTTGCCCGCGGTGCCGGTGACGGCCGCGAGCCGACGGCCCCTGGTCAGCGCGGCCAGCGCCTGCGCGCGGTGCACGACGGGCAGGCCGCGCTCCCTCGCCGCGGCCAGCTCCGGGTTGGTCTCCCTGATCGCGCTCGACACCACGACCGTCGCAGGCGGAGCAGGCAGGTGCGCAGCGTCGTGTCCGACCTCGACGCGCGCGCCGAGGGCCCGCAGCGCCAGCACCGCCGCGGACTCCCGTGCGTCGGAGCCGCTGACGGCCGCGCCGCGGGCGAGCAGGATGCGCGCGATGCCGCTCATCCCCGCGCCGCCGATGCCGATCAGGTGTACGGCCTTCGCCAACTCGGTCATGCCGCGCCTCCCGCTCCAGCGCGCGGAGCGGGGTGGCCCGCGCGGCCGACGTCCAGTACCAGGCGGGCCAGCCGTTCGTCGGCGTCGGCGTGCCCGGACGCCCGCGCCGCTGCGCCCATTGTCGCAAGCTTGGCGGGGTCGGTGAGCAGCGGCACGAGCTCGGCCAGCGCCCGCTCCCCGGTCAGCTCGGCGTCGGGCACCAGCACCCCCCCGCCCGCCGCGACGACCGGTGCTGCGTTCAGCGCCTGCTCGCCGTTGCCGTGCGGCAGCGGAACGTAGACGCCGGGCAGGCCGACCGCGGACACCTCGGCGACGGTGATCGCCCCACAGCGGCCGAGCACCGCGTCGGCGGCGGCGTACGCCATGTCCATCGCGTCGATGTAAGGCAGTCCGACGTAACCGGGTGGCCCTTCGGGGCCGCGGGCGGCGGACGTGCCTGCTTTGCCGTAGGCGTGCAGGACGCTGATCCCGGCGTGCAGGAGACCCGGCAGGGCGGCGGCGACCGCGGTGTTCAGCGTGCGGGCGCCCTGCGAGCCGCCGAACACCAGCAGCACCGGGCCGTCGGCGGGCAGCCCGAACGTGGCGCGCGCCTGCGCGCGCAGCGCGGCCCGGTCGAGGCCGGTGACCGAGCGGCGCAGCGGGATCCCGAGGACCTCCGCGCCGGGAAGGCTGCCGGGTACCGCGGCCACGACCCGCGCGGCGAACCGGGCGCCGACGCGGTTGGCCAGGCCCGCCCGCGCGTTCGCCTCGTGCACGACGATCGGCACCCGTCCGCGCGCCCCGAGGTAGGCGGGCAGCGCCACGTAGCCGCCGAACCCGACGACGACGTGCGCGTCGACGGCGGTCAGCACCTCACGCACGCGGCGGACGGCGGCGCGGACGCGGCCGGGCAGCAGGAGCAGGTCGCCGCTCGGCCGCCGCGGCAGCGGGACCGGCGGGATGAGCTCCAGCGGGTACCCGCGGGCGGGGATGAGGGTGGTGTCGAGCCCGCGTTCGGTGCCGAGCGCGGTCACGTGCGCGTCGGGCATGAGCCGCAGCACCGCGTCGGCCAGCGCCAGCGCGGGCTCGATGTGGCCGGCGCTGCCGCCGCCCGCGACGACGACGTTCACCGGACGCCTCCGGCGCTCGTGCGCGGAAAACGTCGCGGGAACAACGTTATTCGCGCACGGGCAGTCATCGGACACCGCGCGCGGCGACGGGCCGGTTGACCGGACGGTAGGGCTCAGGTGGCGGCAGCCGCAGCAGGCGCGCGAACCCGCCCTGTCCGTGGTGGCGCAGCGCGGCGATCGCCTCCGGCTCATGCCGCGCCGCGTTGGCGAGCACCCCGAACACGAACATGGTGACCACGAGCGACGTGCCTCCCGAGGAGATCAGCGGCAGCGTCAGCCCGGTGACCGGGAGCAGCCCCACGACGTAGGCGATGTTGATCGCGGCCTGGGCGACCATCCAGGTGGTGGACGTCGCGACGACGAGCTTGAGCCACGGGTCGGAGTTGCGGGCCGCGATGCGCAGGCCGGTGTAGGCCAGCGTGGCGAACAGCGCGAGCACCGCGAAGGCACCGACGAAGCCCAGCTCCTCCCCGATGATCGCGAAGATGAAGTCGTTGTGCGCGTTGGGCAGGTAATCCCACTTGGCGCTGCCCTGGCCGAGCCCCTGGCCGAACACGCCGCCGCCTGCCAGCGAGTACAGCGCCTGCCTCGACTGGAAGCCCGCGGCCTCGGTGTTCGCGCTGGGCGAGAGGAAGGCCAGCACCCGGCTCATGCGGTAGCTGGCCGACGTCGCCAGCAGGAAGGCGCCGCACAGCGCGCCACCACACAGCGCGACCATGAGCCGCATCGGCGCTCCCGCGTAGAACAGCAGCGAGACCAGGACGAAGCCCAAGGTGACCGACATGCCCAGGTCCGGCTCCAGCACGAGGAGCGTGAGCAGGACGACGGTCACCGGGACCACCGGGGACACCGCGTACTTCCAGCGGTGCATCACGGCGCGCCGGGCCGCGAGCACGTGCGCGCCCCACAGCGTCAGCGCCACCTTCGTCGCTTCGGACGGCTGCACCGTGTACGGGCCGATGCCGAACCAGGCCCGCGAGCCGTTGCGGTCCACGCCGAGGACCAACACCGCGATCAGCAGGCCGAGACACACGACGAGGAACGCGGGCGCGAGCGCGCGCAGGCGCCGCGGCGGGATCCGCAGCCCGAGATAGAACAGCGCGAGCCCCGGCACGCAGAACATCAGCTGCTTCGTGAACACCGCGTACGAGGAGCCACCTGCCGTATAGGCCTCGACGGAGGACGCCGAGAGCACCATGACCAGCCCGAACAGCGTGAGCAGCCCGAAGACGCCGAGCACGAGGTGCAGCGAGGTCAGCGGGCGGCGCAGCCAGAGCCCCAGCGCCGACGTGGCCTTGCCGAGCGCCGCCCGCGAGAAGGCGACCCGGCTCGGCGCCGTGCTCATACCCGGCATCCCGGCAGGTCGGCGACCGCGGCGGCGAACGCGCGGCCGCGCGCTGCGTAGTCGGCGAACTGGTCCATCGACGCGGCGGCGGGCGCCAGGAGCACCGTGTCACCCGGCCTGGCGAAGGCCGCGGCGCGGCGAACGGCTGCTGTCATGATCCCTGCCATGGCGTCATCGTCGCCCGGCACGACCTGGACCACGGGCACATCGGGCGCGTGTCGTCGCATCGCCGCGACG
>DASWUV010000134.1:0-37022 GCA_036401495.1 Pseudonocardia sp.
CCGTGGATCTTCGACGACGAGGACGAGGCGGCGGGCAAGCCCAGCTGAGGGCGGACCGCGGGCCGCGCTGTGATCGTCAGGAGTGGCTGATCAAGGGCCGACGACGACGCCCCGACCGCGGGAGGGTCGGGGCGTCGTCGATCAGGGCAGCGCGCTCGAGAGCCGAGCCGATGAGCCCGAACGGGTCACCGCAGGCGCTGCCAGTGGGTTACGTGCGCGGCAGGCGGCCCGGCTGGGCGGCCACGCGCTCGGCTGCGGCAGCGGCGCGCCGCTCGGCGTAGCGGGCAAGCATCCGCCAGCGTCGCCCTGCGACGAGAGCGTGAGCCAGGGCGTGCTCGCGCGCGGCCTGCTCGGCCTCGCGCATTCGTGATCGGGCCAGGGCTTCGTGGAGCAGCATCATGACGCTTCCTTCGTGCTGGATGGACTGATCGGCGGTGGGGCCTGCGGTGCTCGGGCTGATGGCGGTGGTCAAGAGGTCGGTCATCGGAATCTCCTTCAGGACGGACGGTCCTCGTAGGACCTACGGGCAGGATCAGGCGGACTTGGCGGCGTAGGCCCGGTCACGGGCCAGGTCGGCCTTGCTGGGTCGGCCGCGGGGCCGCTTGCGGGGCACGATCGCTCCGCGCTCGAAGATCTGACCACCCCACACGCCCCACGGCTCCTCCCGCTGCTGTGCGCCCGCCAGACACTCGGCCTGGATCGGGCAGCGGGCGCAGAGGACCTTCGCCCGCTCCAGCTCGGCGGGAGCCTCGGCGAACCACAGGTCGGCGTCGCCTGAGCGACAGGGCAGGTCCAAGCCGCGGGTGGCCGCGGTGAGAACCGAACCCAGCGCCCCGGCGGCGCCGCCGAGTTGTTCGGGATGGCTGGTTCCGCCGTCCAACGGAACTGATCTGACTAACACTTCAACCTCCGCGAGAGAGATGGGTCTGCGGTTCTCGTGATGGACAGGACAAACAAAAAGGCCGCGGATCCCCATGGGGTCCGCGGCCTTGCTCTTGGCCGGTGGCGTCGCCTACGTCGGGCGATGCCTCCATGCGGACACTGCTGTGCTGTTATCGATGTGCTGCTGGAACGTCGACGGCTTCCACGCGCGCGCCACCATGAGGACGGCAAGCGGCCACCCGGAGATACCGACGCCGACGAACTCATGCGTGTTGTTGCTCATCGGACACCTCCTCCGGGTCGCGATCGTGCCGGATGACGGGCTGGGCCAGTCCGTCCCGAGTTACGGTAGGGACACCCCCGATGGGGGCACAACCTATTTACGGGAGAAAGTTCTGCTTCAGTCCGCATCGGTCACAAGCGCCAGCACGGCGGCGCCGTAGCGGTCGAGCTTGGCGGCGCCGATGCCCGGTATGCCGACGAGCGCGGCACGGTCCGCGGGGCGCTGCTCGGCGATGGCGGTGAGCGTGGCGTCGGTGAACACGACATAGGCGGGCACCCGCTGATCACGCGCCTCGTCACTGCGCCATCCGCGCAAGCGGTCGAGCAGTTCGGTGTCCACGTCGGACGGGCAGTCGGCGCATCGGCGCAGCTTCAGCGCGTCGACCCCGAGCAGCGGGGAACCGCAGACACGACAGCGGGGCTTGGCGCCGCCTCGCGCGCCGACCGCGATCCGGGAGGCCGGGTGGTGCTCGGGGACGAGCCCGTGCAGAAACCGGCTGCGCCGTCGGCGGCGCGCGCCCCCCGGCTGGCGCGCGAGCGCCCACGACAGCAGCACCTGGTGCCGCGCGCGGGTGATGCCGACGTAGAGCAGCCTGCGCTCTTCCTCGATGGCGTGGTCGTCACCGTCGGCGTGCTGGATGGGCAGCGTGCCGTCGACGAGGCCGACGAGGAACACGACGTCCCACTCCAGGCCCTTTGCGGCATGCAGCGACGCCAGCGTGACGCCCTGGACGGTGGGCGGGTGCGCCGCTTCGGCGCGGGCCTCGAGTTCGGCGGCGAAACGACGCAGGTCCGCGTGCTCCTCGACCGCGACAAGCTCCTCCGCCAGCTCGACGAGGGCCAAGAGCGACTCCCACTGCGCCCGCTGCGCGGCACCGCCCGGCGGATCCGGGGTGAGCCCGACGGGCGCCAGTACGGCGCGGACGTCCTCGACGAGGGCGCCGCTCCCGGCGCCGCCCATCCGTACCGCAGTCATGGCCCGGCGGATCTCAGGGCGCTGGAAGAACCGCTCACCCCCGCGGACCTGGTACGGAACGCCCGCCTCGGTGAGGGCCTGCTCGTAGGTCTCCGATTGGGCGTTGATCCGGAACAGCACCGCGATCTCACTCGGCGGCGTGCCCCCTGCGATCATCCGCCGGATGCGCGTCGCGACGGCCGCGGCTTCGGCCACCTCGTCGTCGTGCTCGGCGAACTCGGGTTCCGGGCCGGGCGGACGATGGCCGACGAGCCGCAGCCTGCTGCCCGCCGGACGGTCGCGCGCCGCGCCGATGAGGGCGTTGGCGGCCGCGACGACCTGGGGGGTGGAGCGGTAGTCGCGCTGCAGTCTGACGATGACGGCTTCGGGGAAGCGGCGGGGGAACTCCAGCAGGTGCCGCGGGCTGGCGCCCGCGAAGGTGTAGATCGTCTGGTTGGCGTCGCCGACGACGGTGAGGTCGTCGCGCTCGCCCAGCCAGGCCTCCAGCACCCGCTGCTGCAGCGGCGTGACGTCCTGGTACTCGTCGACGACGAAGCAGCGGTAGCGCTCGCGGAACTCCTGCGCGACGTCCGCGTGCTCCTCGAGCGCGCCCGCGACGTGCAACAGCAGGTCGTCGAAATCGAGCTGCTCAGCGGCGGTCTTGGCCTGCTCGTAGCCCGCGTAGACGGCGGCGACCTGCTCGACGGGGCCGGGAACCTCGCGGCGCAGCCTGGCCACCGCGTTCGCGTAGTCCGCCGGGGCGACGAGGCTGGCCTTGGCCCACTCGATCTCCCCCGCGAGGTCGCGCAGCGTGGCGGCGTCGGTGCCCATCTTGGCGCGGGAGGCGGCGAGTCCGACGAGGCGCAGCTTGCCCTCCAGCAGCTGCCACTGCGGGCCGCCCACGACCCGCGGCCAGAAGTAGCGCAGCTGGCGCAGCGCGGCCGCGTGGAACGTGCGGGCCTGCACCCCGCCGACGTCCAGCGCGCGCAGCCGCGTGCGCATCTCGCCTGCGGCGCGGGCCGTGAACGTGACCGCCAAGACCTGGCCGGGGGCGACGTGCCCGGTGCGCACCAGATGGGCGATGCGGTGGGTGATCGTGCGCGTCTTGCCCGTGCCCGCCCCGGCCAGCACGCATACCGGACCGCGGGGGGCGGCGACGGCGGCGCGCTGCTCGTCGTCCAGTCCATCGAGCGTCACACCCGTCATCCTGACAGGCCGGGATGACAGTCCGGGCGGCCGCTGTTGAGCTGGGCATGGTGACGATGTACTCGACGACGTGGTGCGGCTACTGCCGCAGGCTCAAGCTGCAGATGGACCAGGCGGGCATCGCCTACCAGGAGATCGACATCGAGCGCGACCCGGAAGCGGCGCGCTTTGTCGAAGGCGTCAACGGCGGCAACCAGACCGTCCCGGTGATCGCCTTCCCCGACGGCCAGACGGCCACCAACCCGACGTTCGCCCAGGTCAAGGCCCGCCTGGCCGCCTGACGCACGAGAGCAGCCCACGCGGGGGGCCCCGCGCACCGGGCCAGCTCACACACACCGTGTGGGGCCCGCACACACCGCCCGCAGTGTGTGCGGGCCCCGCTGGGTGTGTGGGATCTTCATCGCGGGCGGAACAACCGCCGGATCCGGGCGGCCACCGGGGCGAAGGCAGTCCCCAGCTCGTCCCAGATCCAGCGCGCCATACCGAGATCGGTGGCGCGCATCAGGTCTTCGCGGACCTTCTCGGCGAAGACCACGTCTCCGGCTGACTGACCCGGCTCGAGCAGGCGCCCGTACTTGATCTCGCCGTCGAACTCACCGACCAGACGCAGGCGCGGCCAGCCGAAGTCCACGAACCCGAGGCGACGCCCGGCGGCGTCGCAGACCTCCCACTGCAGGATGGGCGGCGGGAGCCCGGCGCGCTGGATCGCCACTCTGCTCCGCGATTCGCCGACGCTCTGCGCGCCGGGCTCGGCGAACGCGACGGCGCGGCGCGCGGCCGGACAACCGGGCCACCCCCGCGCTCGCAGCAGCGCTTCGGCGAGTTGCTCGCCGTCGACCATCCCCAGGGCCAGCGCGGCGTCGAGCACGACGACGGCCTGCTCGAACGGCACCGTGCGCGCCACGTCGATCACCGTGCGCGCCACGGAGGCGACCGCGATGCCGTCGACGAGCGCAATCTCGTCAGCACCGAGCGGAGCGGTGTGCACGTGGACGATCCGGCCCCGCCGCCCGCCCGACGCCCGCGCCCGCGTCACGTGGACCCGGTCCAACCCGACGCCCCACAGCGGCAGCCCGTGGAGCACCACAGCCGATGCATGGCTGACCACCGCCCCCTCGCAGAGCGCCGCAGCTGCCGCCGTGATCGCGATCCGGTGACGACGGGCGGGCTCGTCAGGCAGCGGACCGACGACGTAGCTGCCGCGCCGCACGCGGCTCAGGTCACCGAGGCGCAGGAGGCGCCGCACCTCGTCGTCCGACCATCCTGCGGCGAGCATGCGCGATCGAAGCTGTAGGGCGGCCACTCCTCCAGGCTCCCGGCGGGCGCCCCACGATCGCCAGGCGGATTTCGCACCTGGGGACAACTTCAGCCCGCACACACCGCCGGTAGCTCCCACACAGTGCGGGAGGTGTGTGCGAGCCCCACACGGTGTGTGTGAGCCATCAGGGGTGTGGACAACCCCGTATGCGCGCCCCCCGCGGACCGCGGGCTACTCCGCCGCGGCCCAGGACTCCAGCATGCTGCGGGCGATGCTCACCTTCCCCGGCAGCAGGAGCGGAGCCTGGCCTGCGCCCCAGTCACCCTCGCCGAGGGCGATCCGCAGGTCGGCGCGGGTCACCCACATCGCCTCGGCGATCTCGCCGTCGGCCGGGACGATCGGCGCGCCGGGATCGGCGACGGCCTCGAAGGCGACCATCAACGAGCGCGGGAACGGCCAGGCCTGGCTGCCGAGGTAGGCGACGTCATGGACCTCGACGCCGACCTCTTCGTGGATCTCGCGGCGCACGCACGCCTCCAGTGACTCCCCCGCTTCGACGAACCCCGCGAGCACCGTGAACCGGCCCTGCGGCCAGACGGGCTGGCGCGCCAGCAGGACACGGGCCTGCTCGCCCACGCCACCGTCGTGGACCAGGCAGATCACGGCCGGGTCGGTGCGGGGGTACTCCTCGTGGCCCGCCGCCTCGCAGTGCCGGTGCCAACCCCCGGCCGTCGGATGGGTCGGGGAGCCGTCGCGCGCGCAGAAGCGCGCCCTGTCGTGCCAGTTCAAAACGGCTACGGCGGTGACGAGCAGGCCCGCACCCAGCGCGTCGAGCACGGCGCCCGTCATGCGCAGGTCGGCCCAGTCGCCCGGGTCGTCCCCGTCGGAGATGTCGGGCTTGCCGCGCACGGCCCAGTACGCGACGCCGTCCTGCTCGCCGAGCAGCACCGCGCCCTCGGTCGGGGTCGCGCCGGTGGTCGGCCGGGTGCGCAGCCGGGCGCTGCCCCCACGGTCCCAGCTGCCCGCGTCGGCGACCGTGAACCCGGACGACGGAGCGTTGGTCCAGTCGACGGGCGTGCGGCCCTCGTCGTCCACCACCAACAGTTGCGCGGACGGCCAGCCCCGCTCCTGGCGGGCGAGGTCGGTGCGCAGCGTCTCGTCGCGGAAGACCTCCGACCGCGAGAGGACCGCCGGGGTCGTCAGGGTGAACGTCACGAAACGCCGCCCAACGCCCGCACGCCGGGCCCGATCACGTCCGCGTCGCCGACGATCACGCCGGTGAACGCGCTCGGCGCGAAATAGCGCAGGGCAGCGGCGGCGACCTCTTCGACGGTGACGGCCTCCAGCCGGGCGGGATGGCCCCGGATCCAGTCGATCGACAGGTCGTTGGCGGCGAGCGTGCTGATCGTCGACGCCAGGCCGCCCTGGTTGTCCAACGAGATCAGCAGCGACCCGATCGCGTAGGCGCGCGCCGCGTCGACCTCCGCCTGCGTCGGCGGCACCGCGGTGAGCCTGCCCAGCTCGTAGCGGGTCTCCAACAGCGCGGCTGCGGTGACGTTGCTCGCGACATCGGTGTCGACGCCCAGCACTCCCCCGCCCGGCACGAACTCGACGCCGGAGTAGGCGCCGTAGGTGTAGCCCTTGTCCTCGCGGATGTTCTCCATCCACCGTGAGGAGAAGTAGCCGCCGAAGACGAGGTTCGCCAGCTGCAGCGCGGCGTAGTCCGGGTGGGACCGGCCGACGCCGGGCGCGGTCAGTCGCAGCTGCGACTGTACGGAGCCGGGCCGGTGCACGAGCTCCAGGTCACCGGGGACGAGCGCAGGCGGAGGCGAGAGCTCGACCGCTTCGTGGTCGGCCGTCCACCCCGCGAGCTGCTTCTCGACCTCGGCGAGCACGGTGGCCGGTTCGAGGTCGCCGACGAGGGTGAGGATGGAGCCGCGGGGCACGACGGCCGTGCTGTGCAACGCCCGCACCTGCTCGGCGGTGACGGCCGCGACCTCCGCCTCCGTCGGCATCTCCTTCGTGATGGGGTGCGTGCCGAACCGCTTGCGCTGCAACGCTTCCCGGGCGATCGTCCGCGGTTGCGCGCGGGCCATCGTGATCCGCTCGGCGAGCCGGTCGCGCTCGCGGGCGACCTCCGCGTCGGGGTGGGTGGCGGCGGTGAGGACGTCGGCGAGCACACCCAGCACGTCGGACAGGCCGGCGACGAGCCCGGAGCCGGACAGCATCAGGCGCTCGGGATCGACGCTGACGCCGAAGTCGGCGCCCTCGGCCGCGAGCTCGTCGTCGATGGCGACGCGGTCGCGGGTGGGGGTGCCGGTCAGCAACGTCTCGGTGAGCAGTTCGGCGACGGCGGGATGCTCGGCGGCGTCCCCGGCGAACGGCACCCGCAGGCGCAGCTCGAACATGGGGATGCCCGGCCGGTGGGCCGCGAGCACCCGCAGGCCGTTGGGCAGCAGGCGCTCCTCGACGTCGGGCAGCGGGACGGCGCGGGTCGCGCCGAGCGGGGGCAGCGGCCGCGGCCCCGGCGCGGTGTGCGCGATCTGTTCGGCGGTGCGGGTCACGCGGGCCTCCCGGCGGATTGGGGCGGTGTCACGGTGTTGCGGCGCGCGCTCACGCCTCGCCACCCTTCGGCTCCACCAGCAGGACGGCCCGCGCGCTGCCGCGCAGTGTCGCCGCGGCCGACCGCACCTGCTCTGGGGTGACGGCGGCAAGCCGTTCCGGGAGCTCGACGGCGATCTCCGCGCGGCCGTAGAGCAGCTCACGGGCGCCCAAGCCGAGCATGCGGTACATCACGCGGTCGTTCTCCTGGTAGAGCCCGGCCGACCACCGCGCGACCTGGCGCGCGAGCTCCTCGTCGGAGGGGCCCTCTGCGGCGAGCTTGTCCAGCTCCTCGTCGACGGCGCTCAACACCCGATCGGGGTCGACGGCGGCCGGGTGCACGGCGGTGATCGTGAACGTGTCGGGGTCGCGTGCGTCGAGCGCGCCCATCAGGCCCGCGCCCGCCGAGACGTCGGTGACCAGCCCGTCGATGTGCACGAGGCGCCGCTGCAGCCGCGCGGCCTCGCCGTCGCCGAGCACGGAGCCCAGCAGCGCGTGGCCGAGGTAGGCGTCCAGGTCGGTCGCGGGATCGGGCAGCCGGTAGCCGAGGGCCAACGCGGGCAGTGGCGCATGGGCGTCGGTGACGGCCTGGCGTCGCTCCGACCCGAGCGGCGGTTCGTAGAAGGAGGGGCGGTCGGGCGTCGGACGGGCGGGGATGTCGCCGAAGTGCTTCTCGACCAGCGCCATGGTCTCGTCGACGTCGAGGTAGCCCGCGACGGTGACCTGCGCGTTGCCCGGCGCGTAGTAGGTGTCGAAGAACGCTGCGGCGTCGTCGAGGGATGCCTGCTCCAGCTCGGAGAAGTCGCCATACCCGTTGTGCGCGTTGGGGAACGTGTCGTACAGGACGGGCGGCAGCAGGATCCAGGGGAACCCGCCGTAGGGCCGGTTCAGGACGTTGAGCCGGATCTCCTCCTTGACGACGTCGACCTGGTTGCGCAGGTTCTCGACCGAAAGGGTCGGCGCGCGCAGCCGGTCGGCCTCCAGGAACAGCGCCCGTTCCAGCGCGGCGGCCGGGAGCACCTCGAAGTAGTCGGTGTAGTCCTGGTGGGTTGATCCGTTGAAGACCCCGCCCGAGCTCTGCACGTGCCGGAAGTGCGCCAGCTTCTCCAGGCTCTCGCTGCCCTGGAACATGAGGTGCTCGAAGAGGTGCGCAAACCCCGTGCGGCCCTCCGGCTCTGAGCGGAAACCGACGTCCACGTGCACCGCCACGCCGACGACGGGTGTGGCGGGATCGGGGACGATCAGGACGCGCAACCCGTTGGACAGGGTCGAGCGATGGAGTTCGGGGGGCGACACCCCTCGAATCTAGCTGTTCGCCCAGCGACGCCGCGCCCTCAGCCGGTCTGCGCTCAGCGCCGGTGCGGGCGGGAGCACCACGAACCGGCGGAAGGCGCCCTCAGGGCTTCGCTCGCGCGCGGCTCCATGCATCGACGACGGCTTGGACGAGGGCATCGCTGACGCCGCAGGTGGTGTCGACGTGCAGGGCGTAGGCGCCGTGGTCGTGGATGCGGTTCTGTTCGACGTGGGCTCGGCCCTCGCCCGGCGCGCGGTCACCGCGGGCTGCCTCGCGGCGGTCGATCTCGGCGACGTCGCAGTGGACGGCGACCCAGAACACGTCGAAACCGCGGAGGAGGTCGTCGAGTTGAGCCCGCCACTCGACGAACTCGACGACGTGTTCGACGATGACGTTGTTGCCTGCCGCGGCCACGGCGGGAATGCACCTGTGGAAGCCGTCGAAGAAGCGGGGCCGCAGCTCGCCGACCCAGGCGAACAGTCCGGCGGTGTCGCGGCGGCGCGGCAGCACACCGGCCTCGATCAACTGGTCGGCGCTGAGCAGCAGGAACGGAACGGCCAGTGCGTCCTGGAGACGTCGGGCCAAGGTCGACTTCCCGGAGCTGGACGCCCCGTTGAGGACGATCACGTGACCGGATCGCTGGGCGGTGTGATCAGTGGTCACGGGCTTCGACTGCCCTTGATCGGGAAGGTCCGGATCCTGGCGGTCATCGCGCTCTGCGCCGGCGGGCGGGCACGTCATGTCTCCCGGCCTGCCCCAGCCCCGGCGCTTCGCGTGCTGCCTGCCTGACGGGCGGCGAACCGGGTCACCAGGTCCCGGCACGCCGCCGCCAACGTGTCGGCCCGGGCGTCGATCTCCGCGGCCAACCCCGCGAGGTCGACCTCCGCCTCGATGGCGGCGCGCGCGGCGGGCGGCCAGGCCGCGGTCCACGAGGCGAACACGTCGGGGGTGATCTCGGGGTGGAACTGCAATCCCATGTGCCTGCCGTGGGTGAACGCCTGCACCCCGACGTCGTTGCGGGCCAGCTCCACAGCGCCCGGCGGGAGGGTGAACGCGTCGTAGTGGAACTCCATCCAGGTGCCCGCGGGCAACACGGCGGGGTCGGCGGAGCCCAGCGTGACGAACCCGCGCTCGGGCCGCGGCGCCCGGCCGACCGTCGCCCCGAGCGCCCGGGCGAGCAGCTGCCCGCCGAAGCACACGCCCAGCACCGGCGTCCCGACGTCCAGAGCGCGGCGCACGAACGTCAGCTCCCGGGCCAGCCACGAGACGGTGTCGTCGTACGCCGACTCGGCCGAGCCCATGATCACGAGCACGTCGAGCTCCGCCGGCTCGGGCACCGGCGCACAGGCCTCGACGAGCGTGCCGACGGTGACCGCGTAGCCCAGCTCACGCAGTGCAGGCACCATGGTGCCGACGTAGTGGCCGCCCGGATCGGGAAGCGGTCGATGAACGAGAACAAGCGCACGCGCCATACCGACATTCTCCGCGATGGCTAGACGGGAGGCAGCACGACGAACTGGCGCAGCGCCAGGTCGAGGTAGGTCACGGGCCCGCGTGGGCCCGGGGTGTGGTCGACGTTGATGCCGGTCTCGGGCAGACCCAGCAGCTTGTAGCCGTCCAGGAGGCGGGTGGTGGCGTTCCAGAAGACGCCGGTGCCGGTGTAGGCGTCGATGAACGCGACGGCGGCCTGCTCGTCGGTGGCGCAGACGCAGGCGGCGAGGCCGGAGGTCGCACCGGCGGCGGTCTGGGCGGCGGCCACCGGGCCGTCGACGGCCGCAACCGTCACGTGGGCCTCGGCGCCCGCGTCCAGCGCCCACTCGTGCCCCAGCGGATGGGTGTGCGGCGGCAGGCTCGGCTCGATCCCCCGCTCGCGCAGGGCCCGCTCCGCCACCGGCCACAGCCGGTCGTATGCGGGCGCGTCGATCAGCAGGAGGTTGAGCCGGTTGCAGACGCCGAGCCGGTCGGTCGAGTCGATGACGAGGCGGGTGACGTCGTCCTCCGCCGCGCTGGCGTCGAGGTAGAGCACGCCGCCGCCGTCGGCGTGAGCGAGGACGCGCGTGCCCGCGGCCGCGCCGAGCGCGGTCAGCCTGCGCGTCACGTCGCCGCTGCCGCGCACCACGACCAGCGGCACGAGCTCGGGGATGCCGACGAGCGCCTCGGCGCCCGCGTGGCCGGGCGTGGGCACGAGTTGGACGGCGTCGGCGGGGATGCCGTTCGCCCGCAGCGCCGGGGCGATCACCAGCTCGATCAGCGCGCGGGCGCTGCCCAGCGCGGCGGCGCCGGTGCGCAGGACGGCGGCGCTGCGGGCCTTGAGGACCTGGGAGGCGACGTCGACCGTGACGTTGGGGCGCGCCTCGAACACCGCACCGATGACGCCCACAGGCACTCGCCGCTCGAAGACGCGCTCGCCCGTCGGCAGCTCCCGCACGAACGTCTGAAGCGGGGGTTCGGGGGTGGCGGCGAGGACGTCGAGCTGGGTGGCCATGTCGGCGAGGCGCTCCGGGGTGAGGCGGAGACGGTCGAGCAGACCGGCCGCCATGCCCCCGACCTGGGCGGCCTCGACGTCGGCGCGGTTAGCGGCGAGCAGGTCGTCCGTACCGTCGCGCAGCAGCTCGGCGGCGGCGCGCAGGGCTGCGTCGATCGCCGGTCCGCCTGCCGCCCGGACGCCTGCGGCTGCCGCTGCCGCGCGGCGGGCCGCCTCCAGCACAGCGGTCTGCTCGGGCGTGTCGACGATGGCGGTGCTCACAGGTCAAGCCTGCCACGCGACGACCGCGCCGCACCGCCCCCACTGCGCCGACCCGGCCGACACGGGGCAGACGCCGTGGACCCCGCGAAGCGCACACTCCTTCTGCGAGGTCGGAAACCAGCTTGACCTGAAGTGCTGTGGAGGTCGGATCATCAGGGTGTTGTCCTGATCCGCCCGGCCGCTGTGACGTTTACGGGACTCCTTTCGTCAGCACACTGAAGAACCACGACCGAGGGGATCTCGATGGACACCTCCGCAACATCCACGGCGCCGTCCTCGGTGCGCGGTGAGCTGTTCGGACCGAAGCGCCGGGCCACCACCATCGGACTGGTGTTGCTGATCAGCCTCGTCGCGTTCGAGTCGATGGGCGTCGGCACGGCGATGCCCGCGCTGGTCGCGGACCTGGGTTCGGTGGCGCTGTACTCGTGGCCGTTCGTGACGTTCATGGCGGCCTCGGTGCTGGCCACCGTGCTGGGCGGGCGCTGGTCGGACCGCTCCGGTCCGCGGCCGCCGATCCTCGTCGGGCCGGTGCTGTTCGGCGTGGGCCTGCTCGTGGCGGGCACGGCCACCGCGATGCCGCAGCTGCTGGTCGGACGGGTGCTGCAGGGGCTGGGCGCAGGCGCCTTGTCGGTGGCGAGCTTCGTGATGATCGCGGCGGTCTACCCGGAACGGTTGCGCCCCGCGGTGTTCGGGCTGATCTCCTCGGCGTGGGTGCTGCCTGCGCTGCTCGGGCCGCCGGTGGCGGGTCTCGTCACCGAGACGCTGTCCTGGCACTGGGTCTTCCTCGGGCTGGTCCCGCTGGTGATCCTCGCGCTGGCGCTCCTCGCGCCCGCCGTCCGGCACCTCAAGCGCCCTGACCACGTCCCGGCGGTCCGTCGTGGCACCGCAGCCGCTGCCATCGGAGCCGCCGTCGGGGTGGCCGCGCTGAGCTGGGCGGGCCAGCATCCCGACGTGGTCGGGGCGATCGTCGCCGTGGTCGCGCTGGCCGCACTCGTGCCGTCGTTGCGCGTGCTGTTGCCCCACGGCGTGTTCAAGGGAGCGCGCGGGATCCCGACGGTCGTGGCCGCACGCGGCCTGCTGTCAGGCACGTTCTTCACGGTGAACGCCTTCCTGCCGCTGATGCTGCACGGCACCCACGGGTGGTCGCTGGCCGCGGCCGGGATCCCGCTGGTCGCGGGCTCGCTGGCCTGGTCGGCCTCGTCCGCGTGGCAGGGCAGGCACCCCGACGTGCCCCGCGCTCGGCTGCTGCGGGCAGGCTTCATCGGGGTCGCGGTCGGCGCGGCGGGCATGCTGCTCGTCGCGCCCGCATGGGGCATCGCCTGGCTCGCCGTGCCGTTCTGGGTGATCGCGGGCACCGGGATGGGCCTTGGCTTCTCCGCGGTGTCGTTCCTGGTGCTGGCGCAGTCGCCGGAGGGCACGGTCGGGTTCAACTCGGCGGCCGCGCAGATGACCGACCAGCTCTCGGTCGCGACGATGGTCGGCGCGGGCGGCGCGCTGCTCGCGCTGCTGGGCGCCCCCGCGGTCGCTCTGCCGGTACTGGTGGCGATCGTGGTGGGCCTGGCCGTGCTGGGCGTGGCGGCTGCACCGCGCGCCGCAGGCTGAGCCGCCGGTGGATCAGCGGCGAGCCGGGTTCGACGGGGGTGGGACCACCGGGCCTATGTCGCCGTCGCGCGCCTCGTCCAGGTCGACGATCAACGGGGCGTGGTCGCTGGGGCCTGATCCCTTGCGCGCCTGGCGATCCACCCACGCGGCGGCGACCCGGCCTGCCGGATCAGCCCCCGCGAGCACCAGGTCGATCCGCATGCCCTTGTCCTGGTGGAAGCGCCCGGCGCGGTAGTCCCAGTAGCTGAACATGCGCTCGGTCGGCCAGCGGTCGCGCAGGACGTCGTGCAGCCCGAGGCCCTGCAGCTCGGCCAGCGCCTTCCGCTCGGCCGGCGTGACGTGCGTCGACTCGCTGAAAAGGCTCGGGTCCCACACGTCGGCGTCGGTGGGGGCGATGTTCATGTCGCCCGCGATCACGGTCGTCGCCGGGTTGTCGACGGAGTCGTGCAACGCCGTCAGCCACTCCAGCTTGTAGGCGTAGTGCGGGTCGTCGGGAGTGCGGCCGTTGGGGACATAGACGGACGTGACGCGCAGTCCGCCGCAGGTGGCGGTGACGGCGCGGGCTTCGGCAGGCGTGTCCGGCGTCGGATAGCGGGGCGCTCCGGGCAGCTCGCGCACGACATCGTCGAGGCCCACGCGCGACAGCAGCGCCACGCCGTTCCAGCGCCCCTCGCCGACGTGGGCAACGGCGTATCCCCGCTCGCCAAGCGGCCCGTCGAAGGACTCGGCGAACGCCTCGTCCGACAGCTTCGTCTCCTGGAGGCAGACGACGTCGGGCGCCCGCTGGTCGAGCCACGGCAGGAAGCGGGGCAGCCGGGACAGGGCAGAGTTGACGTTCCAGGTCGCCAGGCGCACGTTTGGCAGGCTACCGATCCCGGCTCGGGCGCGGATAACGTTGCTCCGGCCACCCCAATTCGCGTACGAGCGCTGGAGGCGCACCCATGAGTCTGGTCGCGGGCGTCGACTCGTCGACGCAGTCCTGCACTGTCGTCGTCAAGGACGCGGAAACGGGCGAGCTGGTTCGGTCAGGACGGGCGCCGCACCCGCCGGGCACGGAGGTCGATCCCGCGCGGTGGTGGGACGCGTTGCAGGCGGCCCTCGCGGAGGCAGGCGGGCTGGACGGCGTCGCCGCGATCGCGGTAGCGGGGCAACAGCACGGGATGGTGTGTCTCTCCGCGGACGGCGAGGTCGTCCGGCCCGCACTGCTGTGGAACGACACGCGTTCGGCCGCGGCGGCCGACGACCTGGTGGCCGAGCTCGGGGCGCAGGCGTGGGCCTCGGCGGTCGGCACGCTGCCGGTCGCGTCGATCACGGCGACGAAGCTGCGCTGGCTGGCCACCCATGAGCCGGAGAACGCGGCGCGGACGGCGGCGGTATGCCTGCCGCACGACTGGCTGACCTGGAAGCTGCGCGGCAGCGGCGCGCTGGAGGATCTCGTCACCGACCGCAGCGACGCGTCGGGCACCGGCTACTTCTCCCCCGTCACCAACACCTACCGGCTCGACCTGCTGGAGCGCGCGTTCGGCCGCACAGACGTGCTTCTCCCGCGCGTGCTCGGCCCCGCAGAGGAGGCAGGCCGCACGCCCGACGGGGTTCTCCTCGGACCCGGCGCAGGCGACAACGCAGGCGCGGCGCTGGGGCTCGGCGCCGGGCCCGGTGACGTGGTCGTGTCGTTGGGGACCTCCGGCGTCGTGTCCGCGGTCAGCCCGACCACGACAGCCGATCCCACCGGCATCATCGCCGGGTTCGCGTCGGCTTCGGGCGAGCAGTTACCGCTGGTCTGCACGCTCAACGCGGCGCGGGTGCTGGACGCGGCGGCCACGTTGCTGGGCGTCGACCACGCGGGGCTCGCGAAGCTGGCGCTCGACGCACCCCCGGGAGCGGGCGGCCTGGTGCTCGTGCCGTACCTGGAGGGCGAGCGCACCCCCAACAAACCCGACTCCACCGGGGCTCTGCACGGCCTGACGCTCGGCACGTCCACGCCGGGGCACCTGGCCCGCGCGGCCGTGGAGGGGCTGCTCTGCGGGATGGCGGACGCCGTCGAGGCGCTGTTGGCGGCCCACGTCCCGGTGGAGCGGGCGATCCTCATCGGTGGGGCCGCGCGCTCGGAGGCTGTGGCGCGGATCGCCCCGGCGGTGCTCGACCGCCCCGTCGATCGGCCGACGCCGGGTGAGTACGTCGCCGACGGGGCGGCCCGGCAGGCGGCGTGGGTGCTCTCGGGTGCTTCGGCGCCGCCGGAGTGGGTCGCGGCGGGGCAGGAACGGTTCACCGCCGACTCGACGCCGCAGGTCCGGGCCCGCTACGCCGAGGCCCGCGACCTCACCCTGAACCGCGTGAGCTGAGCCCAGCGCAGGGTGAGTCGTGCACCTCGGCACGGTGAGTCGGGTAGCTCGGCACGGTGAGTCGGGCAAACCGCCGGGGTGAGTCGGGCAGTCCGCCGGGGTGAGTCGTGCACTTCGGTGCGGCGAGTCAAGCAAACCGCCAGGGTGAGTCGGGCAACTCAGCACGGTGAGTCGGGCAACTCGGCATGGAGCGGATCATCTGTGGGGCGCCCGGCTACCCTCCCGCAATGTGAATGGTGAGCGCCGCGCGGTGCACACGCCTGCGGGCGCGATCCGGATGCCGGATCCCCGTCGGTCACCGCGCGTGGCCCTCCTGCGGCGGCTCACGATGGCGTTGGGCGCGCTCGTCCTCACCGCCCTGATCGTCTACTTCGGCCGCGACGGCTACCGAGACTCGGGCAGCGCGGCCCCGCTCAGCCTCGCCGACGCGTTCTACTACGCCACCGTCTCGGTCTCGACGACGGGTTACGGCGACATCGTGCCGGTCAGCGACACCGCGCGACTGATCACGACGCTCGTCATCACGCCACTGCGGCTGATCTTCCTCATCACCTTCGTCGGCACCACGGTCGAGCTGCTCACCGAGCGGTCGCGACAGTCGTTCATGATCCAGCGCTGGAGGGCTCGCGTGCGCGACCACACCGTTGTCATCGGCTACGGCACCAAGGGTCGTGCCGCGGTCGAGACGCTGTTGGGTGAGGGCGCTGCGCCGACCGGCATCGTCGTCGTCGACACCGACCAAAACCAGCTGGACGCCGCGTCCGCGATCGGTTTGGTGACCGTGACCGGCAACGCCACGCAGTCGAGCGTGCTGCGCACCGCCGGTGTTCCGCTGGCCAAGGCGGTCGTGGTCGCGACCCACCGTGACGACACCGCCGTCCTCGTGACCCTGACGGCCAGGCAGCTGGCGCCCGACATCCGCATCGTCGCGTCCGTACGGGAGTCCGAGAACGCGCATCTGCTGCGTCAGTCGGGGGCGAGCTCGGTGATCGTCTCGGCGGAGACGGCGGGCAGGCTGTTGGGGGCCGCGACGATCACTCCCCTGGTCGTCGAGGTCATCGAGGACCTGCTGACGCCGGACGCCGGGTTCGCGATCAGCGAGCGGGACGTCGAGCCTTCGGAGGTCGACGGGTCACCGCGACACCTCGCCGACATCGTGCTCGGCGTCGTCCGCGCTGGGGAGCTGCACCGCGTGGACTCCTCCGTCGTCGACTCGCTGGAGACGGGCGACCGCCTGCTCTACGTCCGCAAGGCCAGCCCGCCTGACACCCCGTCCCGCTGAACCGCGCCCAACTGCCCAACTCACCGTGCCCAAGAGCACGACTCACCGGGGCGAAGTGCACGACTCACCGGGCCCAACTGCACGACTCACCTTGGGCTCAGGGCTCGACGTGTAAGCCTGCCTCGGCTGCGCCCTTGGTCAGCTCGTCGAGGCCGAACGCCGCCACCGCGTCGAGCGCCCCGACGCCGTTGACGCCGTGCTCGGCCGCCCTTCCCGCCCCCCACGCCAGCAGCTCGGCGGTGAGGCCGTAGGCCTCGGGGGAACGCAGCCGCGTCCGCGCCACCAGCGCACCGGAGGCGTCGAACACCTCGGCGACCACATGCACCGTCGCCGTAGCCAGTGCCTCCGCCGAGGGGGTCGCGGGCACCCGGCGCGTCGCCACGTCGACGAGCATCCGGGTGGCCCGCCGCGCGCCGCGCACGCGGCCCGCCATCGACGCCACCCCCGACGTCGCGTGCAGCACCCCCGACGCCGGGCCGAACCAGCCCAGGTAGACGTCCACGGCGCGCAGCTGCGGCGCGAGCTTGGGCAGGGCGAAGTGCTCGCTCGCGCCGATGCTCAGACCGGGCCGCGAACGGCCTGCGATCTCGAACGTCCGCATCCGGGCCCCGATCGGCTCCGCCCGCAGGGCGCCTCCGCGGAACGCGTACCCGGGCTCCAGCGCGACCCCCAGCAGGGAGCGCAGCGTGCCGCGGGAGAACAGCCTGCCGCGGCCGGTGCCGAAGTATCCGACGTCGACGCGATGGGCCGCCGAACCCGCGTCGCGCAACGCCAGCGCCCCCGCGAGCACGCCGGGCACGTAGTCGTGGCCGAACGCGGTGAGCAGCGCCGCGCCCGTGTCCGCAGCGTCCGGTCCGAACCACTCGTGCACGCTGCGGATGAACGGCGACTCGCCCGTCGAGTCCAGGTAGACCGCGCCCGCGTCGACGGCGGTGCGGACCGCGGGCCAGCCCAGCTTCCGGAACGGCCCGACGGTGCTGACCAGCACGTCATCCGCCCTGATCAGCTCGATCAACGACGTGCGGTCGGCGACGTCGGCGTAAGCGCTCTCCAAGCCGCCGAGCCGCAGCCCGAGCGCGGCGAGCCGCTCCGGATCGCGGCCGACCAGCACCGGTCGCAGTCCCCGCGCGACCATCGCCTCTGCCGTCCGCCCGCCCGTGTACCCGGACGCGCCGAACAGCACGATCCTTGCGCTCATGGCGGCAGGGTAGAACGCTGGTCCCGTACCGCACCGGTGGCGGCATCCGCGTTCGTCGACAACCCGGGATGCCGCATGCCAGCGATCGAGATCCGCCCGTTCCGCCGCAGCGACCGCGACCAGCTCACCGACCTGGTCAACGCCCACGTCGAAGCCGTGCTGCCGGGGGTGACCGTGTCGCCCAACGCCGTGCTCGGCCAGTTGGAGCGCGAGCCCGGCGAGTACGTCGTCGACCCGTGGGTCAGCGTGCGGCACACGATCGTCGCCGTCCACCGCGAGCGGATCGCGGGCGCCGCGCACCTGCTGCGCTACGCCGACGACGAGCGGGTCAACCCCACGATGCGCGGGATCGGCGAGATCCGCTGGCTGCTGTTCTGGCCCGGCCAGAACCCGGCGAAGGCCGCCGAGATGGCCGACGTCGCCGACGCGCTGACCGCCGCGGCGGTCGCCCACCTGCGCGGATCCACCCGGATCGGCGCCGACTTCGGGCTCCCCGCACCCGCCGTGTACGGCGTCTCGGACCGCTGGCCGCACGTAGCGGCGGCGCTGGGCCGCGCAGGATTCGTCGCTGGCGACCGCGTCGAGGCGGTGCTGGCCGCCGCCATCGACGATCTTCCCCACGGCGGGCCCGCTCCCGTCCCCGACGTCGAGATGCGCGTCGCGCTCGGCGGCCACGCGACCCGCTTCTCCGCTGTACTGGACGGCAGGGTGATCGGCATGTACGAGGCCGACACCGACCTGACGCAGGGCGGCACCCGCTCAAGGCTGGTCGGCTGGGCCGACGGCTGGGAGCTCTGGACCGCGCCGGAGCACCGGCGCCGCGGCATCGCGACGTGGCTGCTCGGCCACGCGGCCGACCGCATGCGGTTCGCGGGCGTCCGCCGCGTGCTCGACTACGCGGTCGCCGCCCCGGACCCACCGGACGGCACGCTCGCCTTCCTGCGCGACGTCGGCTTCCACGAGCTGACGCGCACCACCCGCGGCTGGACCCTGCAGTAGCCTCGCGGCGTGCCTCGCTACGCCGTTCTGTTGCGCGGGATCAACGTCGGCACGGCCAAGCGCGTCGCGATGGCCGACCTGCGCGCCCTGCTGGCCGACGCGGGCTACACCGAAGTCCGCACCCACCTCAACAGCGGCAACGTGCTCCTCACCGGCCCGTCTGCCCCCGTGTCCCACCTGGAGCAGGCGATCACGAAGGGCACCGGTCTGGACGTGCGCTGCATCGTGCTCACCGCGGCGGAGCTGCGGGCGGTCGTGGACGGCCACCCCCTCGCCGACGTCGCCACGAACGGCTCCCGGATGTTCGCCCATGTCCTGGGCGCGGAACCGGACCCGGTGCAGCTCGACCACGCCCTCGAGCTCGACCCGGACAACGCCCGGCCGGGGCCGCGGGTGATCTACCAGTGGTGCCCGGAAGGGGTGCTCAAAGCTCCGCCCGTCACCGCGAAGCTCGGCGTGCCCGTCACGGCGCGCAACTGGAACACGATCACGAAGCTCGACCAACTGATCACCGCATAGGGACCGACTCCAGCAGAGCGCGCAGCCCGTCGACGTCGAGCAGGTCGACGGGCGCCATGGTGACGTCGGCCCGGACGAAGTGGAACGCCGCCCGCACGCGCTCGGCCGCGACATCCGCCAGCTCGGCCCAGGCCAGCCGGTAGGCCGCGAGCTGCACGGCGAGCGCCGGGAGGCGGGCCTCCTCGGGCAGCGGCCCGGTCTTCCAGTCGACGACGGTGTAGCCGCCGTCCGGGTCGGCGAACACCGCGTCCATCCGGCCGCGCACGCCGACGCCCGCGATCACCGTCTCGAACGGCACCTCGGCCTCGACCGGGCGGCGCTCCGCCCACGCGCTCGCCAGGAACGCCTCCTGCAGCGCGGTCAGCGCGTCGTCGTGCGCGGCGCCCTCGTCGGCGGCCCCCGGCAGCTCGTCGAGATCGATCAGCTGGGCGGCGCCGAACCGCTGCTCCAACCAGGCGTGGAAGGCGGTGCCCCGCCGCGCGTGCGGGTTGGGCGGCAACGGCAGGGGGCGGCGCAGCCGGGCCGCCAGCCCAGCCGGGTCGGCGGCGAGCTCCACGAGCCTGCTCACCGTCAGCTGCGAAGGCAGCTCCACCGCAGGCCGGGCCCGCGCCGCGGCGCGCTCGGCGAGCAGGACCTCGACGTCGGCGGCCCATCCCTCGGGATCTTCCTCGTCCGGCTCAGGCGGCGGCTCCATGTCGAGCAGCGGCAGCTGTGCTCCGGGGTCGACGGCAGCGGCGCGAGCGTCACGGGCGTCGATGCGGGCGCGCACGGCCGCCCGGACGAGCTCGGCGCCGTTCTGCACGTCGGCCGAGCGCGCACCGAGCGGGTCGGCGGGCCACAGCGCGGTGGGCTGTTCCAGCGTGGCGGGGTTGACGGCGTCCGCCGCGGGCTCGTCGGCCCACATCTCGGCCCCGTGCTCCGCGGCGACCTCCACGAGGAACTCCGAGGGCAGCCGCGGCTTCTCCCCCGCCGCGGGCCAGCGGTGGCCCGACAGCAGCAACACCCGTTCGGAGCGGGTCAGCGCCACGTAGAACAGCCGCCGTTCCTCGACCAGCCGCCGCTCGTCCAACGCCTCGGAGTGAGCCTTCACGGCGTTCTCCAGCGCGCGACGGTCGCCGCCCTCGGGCAGGGTCAGCGCGGGCAGGTCGAGGACGTCGCCGCGCAGCGCAACGGGCAGCTCGGCCGGGCTGGTGAGCCACGTACCGCTGATCTTGCGGCCGGGGAAGACCTGCGCGACCAGGTGCGGAACGGCCACGACCTCCCACTCCAGGCCCTTCGCGGCGTGCACGGTGAGCACCTGCACGCGGTCGGGCGCGACCTCGACCTCACCCGGACTCAGCCCGTCCTCGGCCTGCTCGGCGGTCAGCAGGTAGTCCAGCAGCGCGGGCAACGTCGCGACCTCCGCGCCCGCGGCGAAGTCCGCGATGACGTCGGCGAACGCGTCGAGGTGCGCCCGACCGACCGGCCCGGGCCGCGCCGCGGTCTCCGCATCGAGCAACAGGATGCGCTCGACGTCGGCGACGAGGTCGGTCAGCGGCGCATTCGCGCGCGAACGCAGCCAGCCCAGCTCGCGGGCCAGCCGCGTGATCCGGGCGAAACCGTCCGGCGAGTACGCCGACGCAGGGCCGGGATCGTCCAGCGCGTCGAGCAGCCCGGCCTGCTCGGCCTGCTCGCCGGGCAGCGCGCCCATGGCGAGCTCGGTCGGCGAGCGCCGCCCGCTGCGGGACGGCGACGGCGGCACCAGCTCGCGGGCCCGCGCCCAGAGCGTGGCGAGATCGGCGACGCCCAGCCGCCACCGTGCGCCGGTGAGCAGGCGGACGGCGGCAGGCCCGGCGAGCGGATCGGCGACCAGGCGCAGCGCGCTGACCAGGTCGCGGACCTCGGGGGTGTCGAGGAGCCCGCCAAGGCCGACGACTTCGACGGATAGGCCGCGGGCGCGCAACGCTTCCGCGATCGCGTCCATGTCGGCCCGGCGGCGGACGAGCACGGCCGACGTGGGCGGCGAACCGCTGCGCTGCCACTGCTCGGCGATGGCGTCGGCCAGCCAAGCGATCTCGGCCGCGACATCGGGCAGCAGGGCCACCCGCACGTCGCCTTCGGGGGCATCCGGCCCGGGACGCAGTTCCCCCACCTCGACGCCTGTTCGGCGCAGGGGCGTCGACGCGGTGTTGGCCAACCGGAGCACCTCCGGCGGGTTGCGGAAGCTCGTGAGCAGGCCGTACTGGTCGGCGGGCACCGACCCGCCCGCGGCGCGCTCGTCCGGGGCCGGGAAGTCGGTGCGGAAACGGGTGAGGTTGCCCGCGCTGGCGCCACGCCAGCCGTAGATCGACTGGCAGGGGTCGCCGACCGCGGTGACCGTCGGCCCGTCTCGCCGTACCGGATCTCCCGGCCGGGTGCCGAACAGCGCGCGCAGCAGCACCCGCTGGGCGTGCCCGGTGTCCTGGTACTCGTCGAGCAACACCGCCCGATAGGTGGCGCGCTCGGCCGCCCCGACCTCCGGGTGGGCGTCGGCGACCCGCGCGGCGATGGCGAGCTGGTCGGCGAAGTCGACGGCGCGTTCGGCCCGCTTCCGCGCGACGAACGCCTCCACCAGCGGCAGCAGCGCAACGCGCCTGCGTTGGGCGCCGATCCAGCGCTGATAGGTCTGGGACGGCTCAGCGCGCTGGCCCTTGCCCCGCGGCGCCTCCTCCAGCGCGGCGGCGAGCCGCTCGGCGTGGGTGCGCACGTCGGCGGGCTCGACCAGGTGCTCGCCGAGCTCGCCCGCGAGCGCGAGCAGCCAGTTGGTGACCGTGGCGGGCATGACGTCGACGTCCAGCTCGGCCGCCCACGTGCTGACGACCCGATGAGCGAGCTGCCACGACGCCGTCTCCCCCAACAGCCGCGCGCCGGGCTCGGCAGGCAGTCGGAGCGCGTGCTCGCCGACGAGCCGCCCGGCGTAGGCGTGGTACGTCGCGACGGTCGGCTCGCCCGCGAGCAGGGCGGCCCGCCGGGCACCGCTGGGGTCGAGCTCATCGAGCAGGCGGGAGCCCGCCAGCCTGCGCAGCCGCGAACGGACCCGCGCGCCGAGCTGCTGGGCGGCTTTGCGGGTGAACGTCAGGCCCAGCACCTGCTCGGGCAGCACCGCGCCGGTGGCGACCAGCCAGACGACTCTCGCGGCCATCGTCTCGGTCTTGCCCGCGCCCGCGCCCGCGACGACCAGCGCCGGGCGGGCCGGCCCGGAGATCACCGCGGCCTGCTCCTCCGTGGGCGGCGGCACGCCCAGCGCGGCGGCGAGCGTGTGCGGCGTCAGCTCCACGGGAACGTTCTACCGGACGAGGCCGACACATCCGCCGGGGCGCTGCTCAGTTGGCCGACGGTTTCTTCGTCGAACTGGCTTTAGCGCTGGGCGTCGGTGCCGCGGATGCGGGTGCCCTGCGTGCGGGTGCGGGCGCGGGTGCGGACGTGGGTGCCGGCGCGGGTGTCGTGACCGCGGGGGCCTTGTGCGCTGGTGCGGGTGCGGCTGCGGGGGCTTTGCGCGCGGGAGCGGGTGCGGGTGCCCCCGCCAGGGCGTACACGTGGACCCAGTCGACCTGCAGGCGGATCTGAGGCGGCGTGGTGGTGTCGGGGGGGAAGATCCAGTCTTTGACGGGTCCCTCGTCGAGCTGGATCGCCAGGTGCATCGACGTGTCCGGGATGCGGGCCCGGTTGGTGACCTTGTACACGGCCGTGCCGTCGACGTACCAGGTGATCTGGTTGGGCAACCAGTCGACCGCGAAGGTGTGCCATTGCGTGTAGTCGCCCGGCAGGTGCCAGCCGTCGAGCGTGTTGCCGTCGTAGCCGGAGTGCAGGACGTAGTGCACGAGGTCGCGCTGCTCGTCCGGCACCTCGGCGATGTCGATCTCGCCCGCGGACAGCTTCTCGGAGTCGGGCCACAGCAGGATCGCCGAGCCGAACCCCCGGCCGGGGTCGGTGCGGGCCCGGACCTCCCAGCGGCCATAGACCTGTCCGAACGAATCCCCCATGCCGCCCGACGTGTTGCCTGCCGCAGTGATCACGAGGTTGCCACCGGACACGGAGATCGCGCTCGGCCTGCGCAGGCCATAGCCGAAGCCGCCAACGCTGTCGTAGGTGCCCCACTTCCTCGTGTTGAGCGATGCGGCGTTGAACTCGTCGCCGCCGACGGGTTTGAAGCCGGGGCCGCCGCCCAGCGGCGTGCCCGCGATACCGTCGCTAGGGGACACGGTTGCGGTCGGTGAAGGAAGCGTGCTGAGCAGGTCGGGCGCATCCGACCCGCTGCTACAGCCCGCCAACAGGGCCGCCGCGGCCGCGCACGCGAGCACGGCCCGGGCCCGGGGACGCATGCGGGACAAGAAGCCTCCTGGCGCGCTGGGTGTACAGCGCGGGGAGCGCCAGCGTGCGCCCAACGGTACCTGGACGAGCGTGCCGCACTCGGATCACCCCACCCTTCCGGGTTACGCGCTGCGGTCGATCTCACGCAGAGTCACAGGCACCTCATGCATCGGGCACCCCCCTTCCGGCCCCGTGAGCCGGGCAGGAGGTGCGTACCGGGCACCGGTCGCAGTCGGGTCCGACCTTGGCCACGAACACCGGTCCCGTCGTGTCCGCGGCACAGTCATGCAGCACCTGCCGCCAATGCGCGACCCCCTCGGCGTCCAGCGGCGGCTGCGCAGGCTCCTTGGCCCGGCCGTCGGCACGCTGGTCGGCCACGTAGACCAGTCGAGCCCCGCCGGGCGGCGCACCGTGGCGCACGAGCTCGCCGAATGCGCCGAGCGCCGCGGCCAGCTGGTAGAGCGCGAGCTGGGGGTGCTCCGCCGCAGTGCGCGCGCTGACGGCGGTGCGCCCGGTCTTGACGTCGACGACGACGGGGCGCCCCTGTGCGTCGACCTCCAGCCGGTCGACCCGGCCCCGCAGCCGCAGCTCCCGGCCGGGGCGCGGCGCGCCGTCGATCCCGTCGACGAGGTCGAGCTGCACCGGCTGCTCGACGGCGACCAGCCGCAGGCCCTCGGCCCGGCTCGCCCGCACCCACCCGTCAAACGCGCCGAGCATGCCGCGCACGCGCTCCAGTTCGCGGCGGGAGAACCAGGGCGCACCCGCGTCGAGCCGCGCCCACGCCGAGGTCAACGCCTGATCCAGGTCCGCGGTGGCCGCGCCCGCCGCCTCGGCCTGGACGAGCGCGTGGACCAGCGAGCCGGTGACCGCGGCGAGCGCGCCCGCGTCGCCGCCACCGTGGCGCTCCAGCACCCAGCGCAGCGGGCAGCGCATGATCTTCTCGACGTCCGAGGGCGACACGGGGACGAGCTCGCCGCCTGCCCGCAGCGGCGCGGCCGAGGAGACCGGCGAGGCGCCGTACCAGTCGTCGGGATGGGCGCCGGGCACTCCGGCCTCGGCGAGTCGGGCCAGCTGCGTCGCCGCCCGCGCCCGGCGAGCGGCCGACCCGCCCGGGTCGGGCCCGTCCGCGGCGCAGACGGCCCGGCGCAGCTCGCCGACCAGCTCGGCCAGCACCAGTGAGCGACCCGGACGGTGGACCGGGCGGTCGGTCTGGCCCGCGGGCAGTGGGTCGAGCTCGTCGAGGAACCGCGACGGCTGCTCGTCCTCGCCCTGCACGGCGCTGACCAGTAGGGTGTGTCGCGCGCGCGTGCAGGCGACGTAGAAGAGCCGACGTTCCTCGGCCAACAGCGGCGCCGTCCGGGACACCACGGCGTCGTGCGCCGCGACCCCGGCGAGCAGGTCGACCAGCCGCTCGTTGCCCAGAAGGCTCCCGCGTAGGCGCAGGTCCGGCCAGCTGCCCTCCTGGACGCCGGGCACGGCGACGACGTCCCACTCCCGGCCGCGGGCGGCGTGGGCGGTGAGCAGCTCCACCGCCTCGGCGCGCGGTGCGCGCTCGGCCAACGAATCGCCGGGGAGCTGCTGTTCAGCGAGGTACTCGGTGAACGTGGCGACATCGGCCCCGGGAAGCCGGTCGGCGAAGCGGGCCGCGGCGTCGAAGAGGGCGAGGACGGCGTCGAGGTCGCGGTCGGCGGCCGCGCCGACCGGGCCCCCTCGGGCGCTCGCGTCGCTCCACCTGCGGTCGAGCCCGCAGGCCTGCCAGACCCGCCAGAGCACCTCCTCGGCGCTCTCCCCGCCGCGGGCGGCAGCACCCGCGATCGCAAGCAACCGGCCGACGCGCCGCAGCGGGGCCGTCTCGTGGGCGGGCAGGCCTGCCAGCGGGTCCTGGCGCCCCGCCGCAGCCGCCCGCAAGGCCTCGACGAGCAGCGGATCGCTACCGATCCGCTCGGCGTCCGCCGGGGCGGCCTGCCCGGCGGCAACCGAATCGGCCCGCCCGGCGCCCGCGGGGCCGACCCGACCAGCCTCCCCGGGATCGACGCGCCCGGCCTCCTCCGAGTCCACCTGCCCGGCGGCCGCCGAAGCCGCCCGCCCGGCGCCGGCCCGAGCCGCCTGCCCGGCGTCGGCCGAAGCGGCCCGCCCAGAGTCCGCCGAACCGGCCCGCCCGAGGTCCGCCGAACCAGGCCGCCCGGGATCCGCCGAACCGGCGTCCGCCGGAGGGGCCGCGGAGCCTGCCGCGTGCAGGCGGAGCAGGCCGCGGCGCAGGCGGCGCATCCGCAGCGGATCGGCCGAGCCGAGCGGCGAGGTGAGCAGGGCCATGGCGGCGTCGGCGTCCAGCTCGCCGGGCCGGGTCGCGTAGCGCAACACCATCAGCAACGGCACGACCGCGGGCTGGCGGGCGGCCGGAAGCTCGTCGGGTGGCGCGGCGATCGGGACACCCGCCGCGAGGAGCGCGCGCCGCAACGCCGGGAGCGCCCGGCGGGCCGACCGGGCGAGGACCGCCATCCGCGACCACGGCACGCCGTCGTTGAGGTGGGCGCGGCGCAGCTGGTCGGCGATCCAACCCGCCTCCTGCGCGGCCGAGGTGAAGACCCGGACGGCGACACGGCCGTCCGACCCCGGCTCACCCGGCGGCCCCGACGCCCCCGGCAGCCCCGGCTCACCCGGCAGCCCCCGCGGCGCCGTCCGTTGCCGTCCTTCCCCCGCGCCCGGCAGCCGGGCGGCGACGGCCGCCCCCGCCGCCCTGACGACGGGCGCGCTGCGGTGGTCGACCGTGAGCACCACGGTGTCGGCCTCGATCGCCCGCATGCCCGAGGGGTCGGCCCCGCGGAAGGTGAGGACGGCCTGGTCGGGGTCGCCCGCGAGGAGAACGGAGCCCGCGCTGCGCCCCAGCACGCCGACCAGCTCCATCTGCTGGGGATCGAGATCCTGCGCGTCGTCGACGACCAGGTGCCGAACGCGTTCCCGCTCGGCGGCGAGCAGCTCGGGATCCGCGGCAAGCGCGTCGAGCGCGGCAGCCACCAGCTCGGCCGCGTCGAGCGCGGGGGCGGTGGCCTGCGGGGCACCGCGGCCCGCAGCGCCCCGCAGCAGCGTGACCTGTTCGTAGCTGCGGAAAAACCGACCTGCGGCCGCCCATTCCGGTACGTCGTGGCGCGCGCCGAGATCGGCGAGCTCGTGCGGACCCAAACCGCGCTCGGCGGCCCGCAGCAACAGTTCCCGCAGCTCCGCGGCGAACCCGGGCACCCCCAGCGCCTGCTCGACGCGCCTGGGCCATCCCGAGCCCGGGACGACACCGTCGACCTCGCCGCCCAGCAGATCGCGGACCAGCGCATCCTGCTCGGCGCTCGCGAGCAGCCTCGGCGGCGGATCGCCGTGGCGCGCGGCGTGCAGGCGCAGCACGCCGAACGCGTAGGAGTGGACGGTGCGCACCAGCGCCTCGCGACTGGTGGCCCCCCGCCCGACGCCCAAGCGGACCAGCCGCTCGCGCAGCTCCCCGGCGGCCCTGCGGCTGCCGACGAGAACCAGGGTGCGGGCCGGGTCGTGGCCTGCCGCGACCCGCCGGGCGGTGGCGGCGAGCAGCAGCGTGGTCTTTCCCGTTCCCGGACCGCCGACGACCCGTAGCGGCCCCGCCTCATGGGCGAGAACGCGGAGCCCCGCCGTGTCCCACACCGGCTCCGGCGCGGGCGGACGGGCGCGGCGCACGAGGGAGGGGGCGAGCGCTGCGGTCATGGTGGGGATGCAACCACGGGGCACCGACAGTCTGCGGAGCGACCGTCCCCGCTCCCCACGCCAGGCCGGCAGGATCGAGCGGGTGAGCGCCCTCAATCTCCACGTCTTCGGCCCCGAGAACGGCCGCCCGGTCCTCGCCCTGCACGGCGTCACCGGCCACGCCCTGCGCTTTGCCGTGCTCGCCGAGCAACTGCCGGAACTGCGGCTGTTCTCGGTCGACCTGCGCGGCCACGGCCGCTCCCCCTGGACCCCGCCCTGGGGCTTGGAACAGCACGTCGCCGACATGCTCGACGTGCTCGACGCGCAGGGGCTCGCCCGCGTACCCGTGGTGGGCCACTCGTTCGGCGGCGCGATCGCCGTGCACCTCGCCCGGACCGCCCCTGAGCGCGTCGAGCGGCTCGTGCTGATCGATCCCGCGCTCGGCCTGGACGCACAGGACATGTTGGAGACGGCAACCGCAGCGTGCGCGGGCGAGTCCTACCCCGACCTCGCCGCGGCACGGGTCGAGCGCGCGCAACGCTGGGAAGGCGTCCCGGACGCGCTCGTCGACGCCGAGATCGAGCACCACCTCTTCGAGGAGGACGGCCGCTGGCGCTACCGGTACGCGACGCCCGCGGTCGTCACCGCGTGGGGCGAGATGAGCCGCCCGGCGGTCACGCCGCCGCCCGACCTGCCCACGCTGCTCCTGCCTGCGGCGAAAACCGACTTCGTCAAGCAGGCGTGGGTACAGCGGATGCGTACGGACCTGGGCGAGCGGCTGGTCGTCCAGGAGATGGACACCGCGCACATGGTCTACCTGGAGCAGCCGGTGGAGACCGCCGCCGCCATCCGGGCGTTCCTGGTCTGACCCACACCGTGGACGAGGAAACGCTGGAGCGGGTGCGCGCGGTCGTCCGGGCGATCCCGGCGGGCGAGACGTCGACCTACGGGGAGGTCGCGACGTTGGCGGGCATCCCCGGCAGGGCGCGCCTCGTCGGCCGCATCCTCGCCGAGGACGGGCACGACCTGCCGTGGCACCGGGTGTTGCGCGCCGACGGCACCTGCGCCCCGCACATCGCGCAGGAGCAACTGGCCCGCCTGCGCGGGGAAGGCGTTCTGCTGCGCCGCGGCCGCCGCTGAAGCTCGCGCAGACCGCGGCGCGAGGCAGATGCCGAACTCCTGCAACGACGCATCAGCGTCGGCAAAGTCGACGGGCCGGGCTACGCCACCGACGAGCGGGTGCGGGCCGCCGCGTACCGCGCCAGCACGAGGCCTGCGACGGCATCGTGGGTCGTGAGGGGATCCGCGACGACGTCGGCGCCGGACTCGGCCAGTGAGCGCTGGAAAAGGCCGGGCGCCAGAAGCCAGGACGCAATGGCCACCCGCGCCGCCCCGTCGGCCCGTAGGCGCGCGACGGTCTCGTCCACCCGAGGGCCGCCCGCGGCGATCGTGGCCATGGCCACCGGCGCCCGCAGCAGCTGCGCCAGCCGCCGGGCGGCCGTGGCCCCGTCGGCCTGAGCGCACGGATCGCTCGAGCCCGCGACGGCGAGCACCACCGCGTCCCCGCCACGCAGGCCTGCCGCCCGCAGGCGCGACGCCGCAGCGGCGACGAGCACGGGGTCCGGGCCGAACGTCTCCGCCAGCCGCACATCGGTGCGCCCGGTGGCGGCGAGCTGCGCGGGCACGTCGACGCGCACGTGGTAGCCCGCAGCGAGGAACATCGGCACGGCGATCACTGGTCCGGGCAGCCGGGCGAGCGCCTCGGCGGGCCGCGGGTGCCGCACGTCGACGTAGCACGGCTCGACCGGCACCTCGGCCAGCGCGCGCACCTGCTCGGCCACCGCCTCGGTGACCGCGGCCCCCGCGGGTTCCCGCGTGCCGTGCGCGATCAGCAGAAGCGCCTCGTTCACCGCGCGTCCCCGTGCAGGCAGTGCCCCCCGACGGGGACGGGTCCTGCGGCGGGATCGAGCGCCAGCCGGTACCCGCGCTTGACGACGGTCTGCACCAGCCGCGCCTCCCCCAGCGACGCCCGCAGGCGGGTCATGGCCGTCTCGACGGCGTGCTCGTCCGCGCTGGAGCCGGGCAAGGCCTTCAACAGCTCCGCGCGCGTCACGACCCGGCCGGGGCGCCGCGCGAGCGCCCGCAGCAACGCCATCCCCGTGGGAGCGACCGCGCGCAGCTCACCGTCGACGAGCACGGCCTGCCCCCGCAGCTCCAGCCAGTGCCCCGCCACGGGCAGCCGCCGCGCCCGCGCGGGCATCTCGGTCTCCAGCCGCCGCACCATGGCGCCGAGGCGGGACCGCTGGGGCTGGACGGTCGGTACGTCGACGGCCTCGAGCGGGGCCGCGGTGACGGGTCCGACGCACAGGGCCAGCACGGGCCCGCGCAGCGCCCGCAGCAGCTCGTCGACGACCCCGCGCTCGCCCGCCCGCGCCAGCAGGCTCGCGGCGGCAGGCGCGCTCGTGAACGCCACGACGTCGATGCAGCCCGCCAGTACGGCGTCGATGAGCCGGTCCAACGGGGCGATGTCCGCGGGCGGCATCCACCGGTACACCGGCACTTCGACGACCTCGGCGCCCGCCACGCACAGCGCCTCGACGACGTCGGGCAGCGGTTCGCCGTGCAGCTGCACCGCGATCCGCGCGCCCTCGACGCCCCTGTCGAGGAGATGGTCGAGCACCTCGGCCGACGACTCCGACGCGGGCGACCACGCGTCGGAGAGACCCGACGCCCTGATCGCCCCGCGCGCCTTCGGGCCACGGGCGATCAGCTCTCCCGAGCCGAGCGCGCCGAGCAGCTCCTCCGCGAGGCCCCAGCCGCTGGCGGCGTCGACCCAGCCGCGGAACCCGATGCCGGTCGTCGCGACGGTGATGTCCGGCGGTCGCTCGATCAGCTCGCGCGTGGCCGCGAGCAGCTTCGTGTCGTCGGCGAGAGGAACGATCCGCAGCGCAGGGGCGTGCTGAACGACGGCGCCGCGACGTTCGAGCATCGCGCCCAGCTCGTCGGCTCGGCGCGCGGCGGTGACACCCACGGTGAAGCCCTGAAGCGGCGGCACGTCGTGGGTCACGGGGACGGGGGCAGCGGTCACGGTGCCTCGTACGGTAGTCCGACCTGCACCGAGCCGCCCCCATTGATCCGGACCGGAAACATGGGAACGCTCACGTCCTGGTCGTCCAGGCACTGCCCGTCCAACACCCTCCGACTATGCCGCGTCCGATCACGAGCGGTCGTGCGCCCACCGGAGATCAGACGCCCGCGTAGGCCAGCCGCGGGGTGTCGGCCGGGGCCGGGCGCACGTAGTAGGCGAACGTGACGGCGGCGCACGCGACGTAGAACACGAGGAAGGCCCAGTACGCCGGGTCGCCGGTCTTCGCGGTCAGGAAGGCCTGGCGGAACGCCAGGTTGATGAACAGGCCGCCGAGCGCGCCGACCGCACCGACGATCCCGATCGCGGCACCGGAGAGCCGCCTCGCCCTGGCGAGCGCCGCCTTCTCCTCGACGCCGCCCGCGATCGCCACCTTCGCTTCGCCCCGGAAGATCGCCGGGATCATCTTGTACGTCGAGCCGTTCCCGATCCCGGTGAGGACGAACAACAGCACGAAGCCCGCGGTGAACACGCCGAGCGAGTCGATGGCCGACGCCCACAGGATGATCGCCAGCGCGACGGCCATGGCGATGAAGTTCCAGAAGGTGACCTTGGCGCCCCCGATGCGGTCGGCCAGCCGCCCGCCGACCGGGCGGATGAGCGAGCCGAGCAGCGGGCCGATGAACGTGACGGCCGCGGCCTGCAGCGGGGTGCGGCCGAACTGGTTCTGCAGGACGAGCCCGAAGGCGAAGCTGTAGCCGATGAACGAGCCGAAGGTGCCGATGTAGAGGAACGCCATGAGCCAGGTCTGGCCGTGTCTGACGGCTTCGACGAAGGCGCCGGTGTCGTTGCGGACCGAGGACAGGTTGTCCATCCAGGTGGCCGCGCACAGCGCGGCGACGACGATCAGCGGAATGTAGACGCCGAGCAGGATGCGCGGGGCGCCCGTGCCCGCCGTCGCGATGATGAGCAGGCCGATCAGTTGGATGACCGGGACGCCGATGTTGCCGCCGCCCGCGTTCAGGCCCAACGCCCAGCCTTTGCGCGAATCGGGGAAGAACGCGTTGATGTTGGTCATCGAGGAGGCGAAGTTGCCGCCGCCGACCCCGCCGACCGCGGCGACGATAAGGAACGTCGTGAACGACGTGCCGGGGTGCATCACGATCGCGGCGAGAACAGAAGGAACGAGCAACAGGCCCGCCGACACGATCGTCCAGTTGCGACCGCCGAAGCGGGCCACGGCGAACGTGTAGGGCAACCGCAGGATGGACCCCACCAGCGTGGGGATGCTGACCAGCAAGAACTTGCCTGCGGCGTCGATGTGGTATTCGGGCCCCATGAAGAGCACGAGCACGGACCACAGCGACCAGATGGAGAAACCGATGTGCTCGGACAGGATCGAGAACCAGAGGTTGCGGTTCGCGATCCTGGCTCCGGTCCGCTCCCAGAATCCCTCGTCTTCGGGGTTCCAGTCGTCGATCCAGTTCGCCTTCAGGGGGGATCTGGCCATGGCCGAACGGTACGAACGTGCCGTTACCTCCTCGTCGGTTCCGTGTGACGACAAGGCAAAGCCGGGCTCACGGGCACTCGCCTCATGCGGTGAGGCGCGATGGGGCTCAGAGCAGCGTGCTGACCAGCCCCGCTGTGCGTTCGAGGCCCGCGAGCGTCCGGTCGGACGCGTCGGGGTGCTGGGCGTGCAGCGCGAGCCGGTGCAGCACCGCGCGCAGCATCATCTGGGGCCACTCGTCGAAGTGGGCCCAGCGGTGCAGGAGCCCGACGTCCGCTCCGCCCCAGGCCAGCGCGTCCACGACGACGACCGCCGCGGCCCACTCCTTGGGGCGCCAGCACGGCACGAGGTCGACGATCGCGGGGATGCCGTCGGCGTCGAAGACGACCGACCCGAAGAGCTCGGGGTGCACGACCTGCGGGGGGAGGCGGACCGGTGTGCGGTACGCGGCGAGCTGCTCGTACAGGTCGCCGCCGGTCGCGGGGTCGAGCTGGAGCTTGCGCTCGCCGAACGCGCCTGCGGCCGAGCGGGTCAGCAGGTCGTCGCGGCTGTCGAGGATCCGCGGGCGCTCGACCGTCGCGGTGGCGGCGTGCAGCGCGACCGCCGCGGCGAGCACCGCGTCGTAGCGCGGCTCGAGCGCCCCCGCGACCACCCGGCACGCCGCCCAGCCCCCGACGATCCAGCGCCCGTCGGAGGACCGCACCGGGTGCGCCAGCCGCACCCCGTTGACGTGCAGCCCGTCGAGCACCCCCGCCGACCAGGACGCCACGGCGTTGTCGGGCACGGGGCGGATCAGCACGTCGCCGCACTTCCACGCCGGGCGCCCCGCCCACAGCACCGCCCGCGGCTCGATGTCCTTCGCGCCGAACGCGGTCAGCACGTGAGGCGGGAGCTGGGCGGCGTGCACGCTGGACGTGGCGGGCTGAAGCACGGGCACGCTGGTCACGGCCCGCACGCTACCTGCGCGGAGCCGCCGACCCCGGCAGCCACGCTGAACGGGTCAGCCTCTGGTGGCGCGGGCTAGTAGGTGGGCAGGCTGGGGTCGACCTGCTTGGCCCAGGCCAGCACACCGCCCCCGACGTGCACCGCGTCCTTGAACCCTGCCCTGTGCAGCGCAGCCAGCGCGTCCGCCGAGCGCGCACCGGACTTGCAGTGCAACACGACGGGCTTGTCCTGCGGGATCTCCGCGAGCGCTTCCCCGGACAGGATCCTGTCCTTCGGGATCAGCACGGCACCGGGAATGCTGACGATCTCGTACTCGTGCGGCTCCCGGACGTCGATCAGCGCGAAGTCCTTGCCCGCGTCCATCATCTCCTTGAGCTCGAGCGGAGTGATGGTGTGCCCCGCCGCGGCCTTCTGGGCGTCGTCGGACACCACGCCACAGAACGCGTCGTAGTCGATCAGCTCGGTGATCGGCTTGGTCTCGGGGTCCTTGCGGATACGGATCGTGCGGTAGGACATCTCGAGTGCGTCGTACACCATCAGCCGACCGAGCAGCGGCTCGCCGATGCCGGTGATGAGCTTGATCGCCTCGGTGACCATGATCGAGCCGATCGACGCGCAGAGCACGCCCAGCACGCCGCCTTCGGCGCACGACGGAACCATGCCGGGGGGTGGCGGCTCGGGGTAGAGGTCACGGTAGTTCAGACCCTTGCCGTTGGGCGCGTCCTCCCAGAACACCGACGCCTGGCCCTCGAAGCGGAAGATCGAGCCCCACACGTAGGGCTTGCCCAGCAGCACCGCCGCGTCGTTGACGAGGTAGCGGGTGGCGAAGTTGTCGGTGCCGTCCAGGATCAGGTCGTAGTCGCGGAAGATGTCGAGCACGTTCCCGCTCTCCAGCCGCACCTGGTGCAGTCGGACCTCGACGAACGGGTTCGCCTCGAGGATCGAGTCGCGCGCCGACTCCGCCTTCGGGCGCCCGATGTCGGACTGGCCGTGGATGATCTGACGCTGCAGGTTGGACTCGTCGACCTCGTCGAACTCGACGATGCCCAGCGTTCCGACGCCCGCGGCGGCCAGGTACAACAGCGCCGGGCTGCCCAACCCGCCTGCGCCGACGACCAGCACCTTCGCGTTCTTCAGCCGCTTCTGGCCGGTCATCCCCACGTCCGGGATGATCAGGTGACGGCTGTAGCGGGCCACCTCGTCCTTGCTCAGCTCGGCCGCGGGCTCCACGAGCGGCGGTAACGCCATGTTCTCTGCTCCTTGTGATCGCGTCCGTGTCTGCCTCGACCAACGCCGCGGCCTGCCGTCCTCTTCCCGTCGGACGTTCAGCGTCCGGTGGGTTCCCACCGACCCTCGGCCACGGCGTCCCACATGCCTGCCACCCCGGCGGCGACCGCGTCCGGCGCCTCGATCTGCGCCACGTGGCCGACGCCAGGCAGCATCAGCAGCTTCCCGCCGACGACTTTGGTGGTGCGGAACGCAAGCCGGGGGGCGACGAGCCGGTCGCGGTCGCCCCAAATCACCAGCGTCGGCGCCGTGACCTGGGCCGCGACCGCCCACAACGACTCGCCGCGCCACCAGCTGCGCAGCATCGCCTTGGCGGTCCGCTCGAACGCGTCGCCCGCCCAGGGCTGCAGAGTGCGCGCGTCGAACTCCGCTGTCTGCTCCGCGAGGCGGCGTTCGGTGGCCACGCTGGGGTCGCCGAAGCACAGCTTGACGACGTTCTCCACCCGTTCCCGGTTGGTCACCGCCGCCATCACCTCGCGGGCTCTGCGGCCCGCGGGGCCCGGCAGCATCGCGACGAACATCCGCGGATCCGACACCCGTCGCGGATCAGGCCTGCGGTCGGGCATCGCGGGCGAGACGAGCGTCAGCGAGCGCACCAGATCAGGTCTACGCGCTGCGACCAGCACGGCGATCGCGCCACCGAGGGAGTTCCCGAGCAGGTGGACGGGACGGCCGCGGCCTGCGAGAAAGGACGTCAGCGCTTCGGCGTGACCTACCGGGCTGTAGTCGGGGGCGGGAAGCGGTCGCGTCAGCCCGAACCCCGGCAGGTCCACCGCCATGCCCGCCGCACGGGGCGCGAGCAGGCCCGCGAGGTCGGTCCAGTTGGTGGCCGAGCCGGATAGCCCGTGCACGTAGACCGCCTCGGCGTCCGCGGCGCCCACCGTCTCGCGGACGTGCAGGGTGACGCCGCCCGCGGTGATCTCGCGGCCCGGCCACGGAGCGGCGTGCGGGTCGAGCGGCGGGAGCGTCGCGGGATCGGCAAGCGGCGGCGCCGTCAACACGGGGTGGCGGGAGCGCGTCACCAACGTGACGAGCGGCCGGACGGCGAGCGACGGGAGCGCGATCACCATTCGAGCATGACGTGAAAGGGCCGCAGGCCGCCACCGTCCGCAGAGTGAGACCCGCTACGTGGCGTGGCCCCCGCGGTGCCGACGAGACGCGAGAACATCCCGACACGGGCCGCGACGTTAGTCACAAGGGGACGGACGAGAGGCGACGGCATGGGCACCGCGGCGCGGCTGGCGGCCTACGCCTGCGCGCTCGGGCTCGTGCTCGGCCTGGGCTGGGGGGCGGGCCACCTCGTCGGGCCGATCGGGCAGGCGCAGGCGGGCGGCGCCCGTCCGGCGGCCGGGGTGGTCGAGCAGGACGACAGCGGCGACGCAGCGGGAGCCGACGCGGCGGGGACTGACGGCCTCTCCACCGCCGCGGACGGCTACGCGATCGCCGTCGTGGACCCGAGCTTCCAACCCGGCAGGACCGGTGAGCTGCGGTTCACCGTCACCGGCCCCGATGGGCACGCCGTCACCGCGTTCGTCGCCTCGCCGCGCGACCCTGACCCGCTGCACGTCGTCGTCGTGCGCCGGGACGCGGCGGGCTTCCAGCGCCTCGCGCCGACCATGGACGCCGACGGGGCGTGGCACACGCCGTTGACGCTGCCTGCCCCCGGCGTGTGGCGGGCGTTCGTGGACATGACGCCCGCGGCGGGCCCCCCGCTCGTCCTGGGCGCCGACCTGTTCGCCGCCGGCCCGTTCGACCCCTTTACGTTCACCCCTTCGCGGGTGACCCAGATCGGCGGATTCCAGCTCCGCCTGGACGGAGATCTGGTGCCGGGCGTCCCGTCGCAGGTCTTCTTCACGGTCAGCCGCGACGGCGTGGGGGTCACCGGGCTGCAGCCCTACCTCGGCGCGTTCGGCAGGCTGGTGCTGTTGCGCGACGGCGATCTCGCCTACGTCGTCGCGGTGTCCGGCCGGGGCACGCCGACTCCGCCCGACCCCGCCGAACGTGCGGGACCGGCGATCGCGTTCACCGCCGACGTCCCGAGTACCGGGACCTACCGGCTCTTCCTGCAGTTCCGCGTGTCTGACGTCATGCACACCGCCGAGTTCACCCTGCCGACGAGGAACCCATGACCGCCCAACCCGTGATGGCGCAGCTCGACCTCAGCCCGACGCAGCCGCCGCCCCACCCCCTTCAGGCGCTGCGGGAACGCCTGGCCGTGGGCACCGCGCTCGCCGCGCCGGTCGTCGCACTCTCGACGGTCCCCGCCCTCCAGTTCACCTACTGGCAGTGGATCTCACTCGCGTTCGGGGCGCCCGTCCTCGTCTGGGGGGCGTGGCCGTCGCACCGGGCCGCGTGGAACGCCCTGCGGCACGGCACGGCGGGCCCGGACACGCTCGTCTGCCTGGGGACCCTCGCGGCGCTGGGCTGGACGGTCGCCGCGCTCCTGCTCGGCCCGGCGGGCGCCCCCGGGGCGACCCAGCCGTTCCGACTGCTGATCGAGCGGGCCGAGGCGGGCAGCGCGACCTACCTCGACGTCGCGACGGCGGTGACCGTGTTGGTACTGGTCGGGCGCTACCTGCAGGCGCGCGCCCATGCCGCCGACCTTCGACTGAGCGACGCCGAGCGCCTCGCACGCCGCGTCGTCGTGCCCTTCGTGCTCGTCCTCGCCGTCGCGACGCTGGGGTTCTGGCTGGGCACAGACGCGGGGGCCGCGGCCGCGTTCAGCGCGGCGGTGGCGGTCCTGCTCGTCGGCTGCCCGTGCGCGCTCGGCCTGGCGGCCCCGACCGCGCTTCTGGCGGGCGCCGTCCGCGGCGCGCAGCTGGGCATGCTGATCAAGGGGCCGGACGTGCTGGAGTCCATGCAGGCCGTCGACACCGTCGTCGTCGACATGACCGGCACGCTGACCACCGGCCAGATGTCCGTGCACCGCGTGGTGACCGACGGCGTGGCGGCTGGGGAGGACGGGGGGTCGGGCGGCGAGCCGGGCGGGGGCAGTTCGAGC
>DASWUV010000135.1:0-16911 GCA_036401495.1 Pseudonocardia sp.
CGCTTCCTGTTCTGGGCCGACCGGCTCGGGTTGCTGGTCTGGGGCGAGACCGCCGCCGCGTACGAGTTCTCCGCGCGGGCGGTCGAGCTGCTCACGCGCGAGTGGCTGGAGATCGTCCGGCGCGACCGCAGCCATCCCAGCATCGTCACCTGGGTGCCGATGAACGAGAGCTGGGGCGTGCAGGACATCGCCACCGTGCCTGCCCAGCAGGCCTACGCGACGGCGTTGGCCGCGCTGACGCGCGCTCTGGACCCGACCCGCCCGGTCGTGTCCAACGACGGGTGGGAGCACGTCGACAGTGACATCCTGGGCCTGCACGACTACACCACCGAACCCGACGTGCTGAGCCGTCGGTACCGGGATGACCAGGCCGTCCGCGAAGCGGTGAGCGGACCGGGACCGCAGGACCGCAGGCCGGTTCTCACCCCTGGGCAGATGGCTCGCTACGACGACGGCCGCGCGCCGTTGATGATCACCGAGTTCGGCGGGGTCAGCCACCAGGGTGACCCTTCGACGTGGGGATACGCCCAGGTGAGCTCCGACACCGAGTACGCCCGGCTCCTGCAGGGGCTCTTCGACGCCCTGCGGTCGTCCCCCGGCATCGCGGGCTTCTGCTACACGCAGCTGACCGACACCAGGCAGGAGGCCAACGGGCTGCTGACCGCGGACCGCCGCCCGAAGCTCCCGATGGAGACCCTGCGCGAGATCGTGACCGGCTCGGCCGAGCCGGTCGGCGAGGTGACCTCGACGGTCGGCTGGACGAGGTCGTCCGCAGCGTCCTGATCACCGCGCCGGTCCACCGGACCCGTGCGACCTTCTAGTGGGCCGCGCCGTTGGAGCTGACCGGTACGGACGGCAGGTCCGAAGTGCTCACCGTCGGTGTGCGCGACAGCACCGGCGAGGAGGTGGCGGGTTCGTCTGCGACCTCGCCTGCCGGAGCCGCGGCCGTCTCTGCGGCCCGGTCGAAGAACCTCAACAGCTCCACCGGGAACGGCATCACCAGGGTGCTGTTCTTCTCCGCCGCAACGTCGACGACAGTCTGCAGCAGGCGCAGCTGCAGCGCGCCGGGCGTGGCCGCCATGGCCTGCGCGGCGTCGGCGAGCCGAGCGGAGGCCTGGAACTCGCCGTCGGCGGAGATGACGCGGGCCCGGCGCTCCCGCTCGGCCTCGGCCTGGCGCGACATCGATCGCTTCATCGACTCCGGCAACGCGATGTCCTTGACCTCGACCCGCTCGATCCGCAGGCCCCACGGCCCCTCGGTGGGACCGTCGATGACCGACTTGAGCTCGGCGTTGATCTGCTCGCGGTCCGACAGCAGGGTGTCGAGATCCGCGCGGCCGATCACCGAGCGCAGCGAGGTCTGCGAGACCTGCGAGACCGCGTTCTGATAGTTCTGCACGTTGACCACGGCCTTCACCGGGTCGATGACCTTGAAGTAGACCACCGCGTCGACGGTGAGGGTCACGTTGTCGCGGGTGATCGCCCCCTGCGCGGGTACTCCGAGCACCACGGTCTGCATCGAGACCTTGGCCATGCGGTCCACGAAGGGGACGACGAACGTCAGACCGGGGCCGCGGATGCCGCCCGATAGCTTGCCGAACCGGAACACGATTCCCTGTTCGTACTGCTGCACCATGCGAATGCTCTTCGCCACCAGCAGTGCGACGATCACCACGACGACGACGAGAAGGATGAGACCGAAACTGGTCATTCGAGACTGCTTCCGAAACACGAACAAAGCGCTGAGGACGACCCAGGCGTTGATGCTGGCATTCGACATGTCCCCAGTGCCTTCATGTTACGCCGGATCGGCCGTCCCCAGGTCAGAGGTGCTGCCAGCCCGGCTTGCCCGCGTAGACCTCCCGGTAGTAGTCCGCCAGCCGCAACCGTGCGGCCGCCGCATCGTCGAGGATCACCGTCGCGTGCTGGTGCAGCTGCAGCACGGACGCCGGGCAGCTCGCCGACAGCGGTCCTTCGACGGCCGCGGCGACGGCGTCGGCCTTCCGTTCGCCGAGCGCCAGCAGGACGACGTGGCGTGCGCCGAGGATCGTGCCGAGGCCCTGGGTCAGCACGTGCCGGGGGACCTCGGCGGGGTGGGCGAAGAACCGGGCGTTGTCGCTGCGGGTTCGCCCGGTGAGGGTCTTGATCCGGGTGCGGGAGGCGAGCGAAGAGCCCGGCTCGTTGAACCCGAGATGGCCGTCGGTCCCGATGCCGAGCAGCTGGATGTCGATCCCGCCCGCTGCGGCGATCGCGCGTTCGTAGGCCGCGCAGGCCGCAGGCACGTCGTCGGCGAGGGCGTCCGGCGCGTGGACGGCCGCGGCCCGCAGGTCGACGTGCGCGGCGAGCTCCGCGTCGACGACGGCGCGGTAGCGCTGGGGGTGCTCGGCGGGCAGGCCGACGTACTCGTCGAGCAGGAACGCGGTTGCCCGCGCGAAGGACAGACCCTCCTCGCGGTGCCGCCGTCGCAGCTCCGCGTACACGCCGAGCGGGCTCGACCCGGTCGCGAGGCCGAGCACCGGCGAAGGCCGTCCGCGGAGCACCGACTCGACGGCGTCGGCGCAGAGCCGTGCGACGGCGCCCGCGTCGGACAGGATGACGACTTCCATCACGGCTCCTGGTGGATCCGGCCGCCGATGACGACCGCGTGCAGGGTCAGGTCGGGCGTCCACACCGCGAGGTCGCCGCGGGCCCCCGGCGCCAGCACCCCGAGGTCCGGCCTGCCGAGCAGGGTCGCAGGCGTGCGGGTCGCGGCGGTGAACGCCGCCGCCGCCGGGCAGCCGGTCGTCGCGACGAGGGTTCGGACGCACCGGTCGAGCCCGACTCCGCTGCCCGCCAGGGTCAGGCCGTCCGCGGCGAGGCGGACGGCGCCCGCCTGCACGACGACGTCGTGGTCGCCGAGCACGGTCGGCCCGTCGGGCAGGTCGAGCGCGGCGGTGGTGTCGCTGACGAGGACGAACCGCTCGGTGCCCAGTACCTCCCACGTCGCCCGGACGACGGCGGGGTGCAGGTGCAGGCCGTCGACGATGACGCCCGCGACGAGATCCGGCGGGTCGCCACCGAAGCCGCCGAGAACGGCCCCGACGAGCCCCGGTTCCCGGTGACGCAGCGGCGGCATCGCGTTGTACAGGTGGGTGACGGCGCGCGCGCCCGCGGCGGTGGCCGCCCTGGCCTGCTCGAACGTGGCCTCCGAGTGGCCGATCCAGACGGCGACACCACGACCGGTCAGGTCGGCGACGACGTCGAGCGCGCCGGGGAGCTCGGGCGCCAGCGTCACGGCGACGACGCCCGCGTCCCGGCTCCACGAGGCGACGCGGTCGCGGTCGGGGTCACGCAGGTGGACGGCGGGATGGGCGCCGCGCCGGGCAGGCGACAAGAAGGGCCCCTCTGCGTGGACGCCCACCACGTGCGCCTGCGGCCCGCCGTCGGGCTGGTCGGCCGCGATCGCCGCGGCGGCGGCGAGGGCGCGCTCGACCGTCCCCTGCGCAGACGTGATGACCGTCGCGACGAAGGCGGTGACCCCGTGCCGGGGCAGAGCGGCGGCCACCTCGGCGAGCCGCCAGGGTTCGCGGGTGAGATCGGCCCCCGCGGCCCCGTTGACCTGTGCGTCGACGAGTCCCGGGGTGACGAGGAGCCCGGCGGCGTCGAGGACGTGGACGTCTGCTGGGAGGTGGGTGAGCGCGCCAGGGGCGGCGACGGCGACGATCCTGGCGCCCTCGACCAGCACGTCCCGCCGCCGAAAACGGGGGCCATCCGCAGCCAGGACGTCGCCGCCCGCCACCAGCAGGGGCGCCGTCATGCGCGTTCGCGGCCCGGCGCGAGCAGAGCGGCGCCGAGAGCCGCTACCGGGCGTCCCGAGGGAGCGAGCGCCACCCGCGCAGGGAGATCGAGCGAGGCGAGGAAGGGTGAGGTCTGGCTCCGCTGGGCCAACGCGTTCTCGACGGCGAGCCGCAGAGGGTCTCCGACCTCGGCCACCCCGCCACCGAGCACGACGACGTCGACATCGACGGTGAGCACGAGGAGCTGCACGGCGGCAGCCAGGTGATCGGCGACCTGGAGGCACAACCTGCGTGCCTTCGGGTCACCGTCGGCCGCGGCGCGGAACAGCGCGTCGGCCGGGCCTTCCCCCGCCCACGGCCCGTCCGGTGGCTCCGGGCGAACCTCGACCGGCCATGCTCGCGCGATCGCGCTGCCCGAGGCCACGGCTTCGAGGCAGCCGCGCTGTCCGCACAGACACGTCGGTCCGAGCGGGTCGACCGGAACGTGCCCGATCTCGCCCGCTCCGCCGCGGGCGCCGCGGTGCAGGCGCCCGGAGAGGACGATTCCGGCCGCGAGCCCGGTGCCGATGGAGAGATAAGCCAGGTCCGTGCGGTCGAGTCCCAGAAGCCGGGAGGCCCCGAGCGCGGCGGCGTTGACGTCGTTCTCGACGGCGACGGGCAGCGCGGTCCGCGCAGAGAGCCGCGCGGCGAGTGGCAGCCTGTCGCTGACGCCGAGGTTCACGGCGTGCGCGAGCACGCCCTGGCGGGCGTCGACGACCCCGGGGATGCCGATCCCGATACCTGCCAGCGCCGCCAGCGGCGTCCCGACCCGGTCGGCGAGCTCCTGCGCCGCTGCCGCGGCGACGTCGACGACCTGGTCGGGGCCGGGCTCACTGGACATCCGCACGCTCGCCAGCACCGTGCCGTCGCCGCGGACGGCGACGCCGAGCACCTTCGTACCGCCGATGTCCAGCCCGAGATGGATGGTCGCAGGGTCGACGGGCCGTTCACCGGTCCCGCCAGGGCGTGCGCCGGTCTCGTCGAGCGCCGTGTCGGTCACTTCACCGCGCCTGCGGTAAGGCCACCGACGAGGTGCTTCTCGATGGCCGCGAACAGGATGACGACCGGCACGATGGCGACGAGGGACGCGGCGAACAGCTGGTCCCAGTTCTGCTGGTAGCCGGTGACGTAGGAGCTGATGCCGACGGTCAGCGGCTTGCGGGCGTCGTCCTGGATCAAGGTCAGGGCCACGACGTACTCGTTCCACGCGGCGATGAAGGTGAACGTCACGGTCGTCACCAGGCCGGGCAGGGTCAGCGGCAGCATGACCCGCCACAGCGTCCCGAACCGGCCGCACCCGTCGAGTTGCGCGGCCTCCTCGATCTCGCGGGGGATCGAGGAGAAGAAGCCCTGCAGGATCCAGATCGCGAACGCCAGGTTGAATGCGGCGTTCGTCAGGATGAGCGCCATGTAGGTGTTGACGAGGTTGAGCTCGAAGAACTCCCGGTAGAGGCCCACGACGAGCGCGGTCGGCGAGAACATCTGCGTCATGAGGACGACGAGCAGGAAGATCGTCCGGCCGCGGAACCGGTGCCGTGCGGTGAAGTACGCGGCGGGCACCGCCAGTACGAGCACGACGACGGTCGACGTGCCCGCGACGATCAAGGACGACACCAGCCAGTCGCGGAAGCGCTGGTCGGCCAGGATCGTGCCGAAGGTGCCCCACTGCCACGTGCGGGGGAACAGCGTCGGCGGGGTGGTCAGTACGTCGCCGCCGGGTCGCAGGGCGTCCAGGAGCATCACGAGGTAGGGCAGCGCGAACAGCGCGGCGACGACCAGTCCCGCGAAGGACAGCAGGTAAGGACGCACGGCGCGGTACCCCGTGCGACGTGCAGTGGCGGGGGGGTCACCCGGCCCGGATGTCCTGGACGAGCCGGGCGCGACGACGGCGGAGGTGCTCATCCGTCGGTCGCCTCCCGCCACCGGGACACCCGCAGGTACGCGAGGACGACGACGAGGATGAGCAGGACGTTGGCGACACCTGCCGCCGCCGACATGCCGACGCTCTTGTCCGCGCTCTTGAACGCGAGCTTGTACATGAAGGTGATCGTCGTGTCGTGCGCGAAGCCGGGGTTCCGGTCGTTGAGCGTGTAGACGATCGGGAACGAGTTGAAGACGTAGATGATGTTGAGGACAGTAGCGACGAGGAGGGCTGGCCGCAGCAGCGGCAAGGTGATCCGCGTGTAGGCCTGCCACGGCGAGGCGCCGTCGACCCGTGCGGCCTCGTGGACGTCGGCCGGGATCGCCTTGAGCCCCGCGAGCAGGACGTAGCTGGTGAACGGCACGGTGACGAAGACGCCGACGGCGATCATCGAGGGCATCGTCCAGCGGTCGTCGCCGAGGAAGTCGATCGGCGTGTCGCGGAGGCCGACGGCGATGAGGAACCGGTTGACGATGCCGTAGTTGTAGTCGAGCAGGAGCGTGAACAGCCGGGCGGTGATCACCAGGGACGCCGCCCACGGGATGATCACCGCCCAGCGCACCAGCTTGCGTCCGAAGAACTCCTTGCCCAGCAGTTGGGCGAGTCCGAGTGAGATGACGAGAGACAGCACCAGCACGGCGAGGACCCACACGACGGTGTTGACCAGCACGGTGCCCAGGTCGGGATGCGCGAGCACCTTCGCGTAGTTCGCCAGGCCTGCCGACCCCTTGCGCAGACCGGTGATGGAGTAGTCCGACATCGACGCGCGGACGAGCTCGATGGCCGGGTAGACGACGACGGCGGCGATCAGGACGAGGGCGGGACCCAGCCACGGCAGGGCGGTCAGCGACCGCACGTCGCCGCGTCCGCTGTCTGCTGCCCGCGCCCGCCGCGGCCGGTGCCGACGCGGCGGGGCAGGCACGACGGTCGCCGCCGCGCCCACCCCGTCGCTCGATGTGCGGCGCATGCTCAGCCCCCGGACTGCGCCTGAGCTTGCAACGCGTCGAGAACAGCCTTCGGGTCGCCGTTCGGTGCGACGGCCGCGCCGATGTTCTGCTGTACGGCGAGCTTGACCCGGTCCCAGTTCGGGTCGTCCGTCGGCGTGAGCTTGGCGCCGGTGAGGGTGTTGAGATAGGTGCTCAGCTTCGGGTCGGACGCGAAGTACTGGACTCCGGACTTCGTGACCGGCAGGAAGCCCTCGGCCTTGATGAACGTGTTCACCTGGTCAGGGGAGTAGTAGAGGTCGTAGAACGCTTTGACGGCGTCCTGGTTGCCCGGCTTCTTGAACGCCATCAGGTAGTCGGTGACGCCGTAGGTCGAGGGCGTGCCGCCTGCCTTCGTGGGCATCGGCGCCGTCGCGTAGTGGACCTTGGCGTCCTTGTCGAGGGTGGCGGCGAGCGGCGAGAACCCGACCACCATGCCTGCCTTGCCCGACTGGAAGAGCGGGAAGGCACCGTCGGTCCGGTTGGTCTTGCCGGGGTTGTTCTGCGTGACCTTGTCGGTCACGGCGAGGGACTTGAGGAAGTTCAGCGTGTCGACGTTCTGCGGAGAGTTGACCGTCCACTTGCCGTCGGTCTTCCAGTTGCCGTCGTTGTTGAACATCCAGATGGAGAACTCCGCCTGGGCCTCCTCGGGGCCCAGCGGCATCGCGTAGCCGACCGTCCCGTCGCCGAGCGCGGTGATCTTCTTGGCGTCCGCGGTGAACTCGTCCCAGGTCTTCGGCGGCCCTGCGATGCCCGCCTTGGCGAAGATGTCGGTGTTGTAGAACAGCGCCCGTGCCGACGACAGGTCCGGCATCCCGTACATCTTGCCCTGGTAGGTGCCGCTCTGGACGAAGTTCGGCAGCAGGTCGCCCTTCACCGCGTCGGACAGGACGTCATCGGAGGAGTAGAGCAGGCCGTCCTTGGCGTAGCTGGCGTAGGCGTTGAGGTTGAGGATGTCCGGGGCGGCGTTGTTCTGCAGCATCGTGCTGGACTGCTGGTCGATGTCGTCCCAGCTGACCACTTGGACGTTGAGGTCGATCCCGGTCTTGGCCTTGTACGCAGCGGCGAACTTGTTCCAGAACGCGGCGGTGTTGTCCTTGGAGTACTCGGCGGCGACGAGCTTGATCTGGGTGACCTTCCCGCCGTCGCCGCCGGACCCGCCCGCGGTTGCGGCGCCGGTGCCGCCGCCGCAAGCGGTGAGCGCGAGCGCGATGCCACCCGCGGCTGCGGCCGCGACCAATCGCTTGATCATGCAACTCTCCTCGCTGACCGGAAGGGCCTACTCGGTCGAATAAGTTTGCCAGACTGGCATACGAACCTATCGAGAGCAAGGCGGCAATCAGCATCTACTGACGTATCCACCTGCGTCGAAGCACGCTAGGATTGCACTACTAGTTGACAAACCTGTTTCCAGTTGGGAGCGATCGTGGTCTCGCCGACCCCCGCCGAGCTGCGCGCCCGGTCCCCCCGCTCCGCGATCGTGTCGGCGTCGCTGGCGGGCGAGCTGAACCGGGCCCGAGTGCTCAAGACCCTCTACGCGCACGGTCCGCTGCCGCGCCCCGAGCTGGCCCGGCTCACCGGCTCGACCCGCGCCACGATCGGGCAGATCGTCCAGCCCCTGCTCGACGACGGCGTACTGGAGGAGCTCCAGCCGCTTGCCAGCGGCGTACAGGGGGGCAAGCCCGCCCGGCCGTTGTGGTTCTCCGGCGACGGATGGCCGGTCGGGGCGGTCCTCGTGCTGCCGCGGGGCGTCAAGGCCGCGGTGGTGACCGCGGGCGGTCGGGTCAGCGCAGTGACGTCCTCGGCCTTCCCCGCAGGCGCCGACGCCGACGACGTGACCCGGCGGATCTCCGCAACCCTGCGGCGCACGGCAGCGAAGTCCGGCGTGGCGCTGCACGGGCTGGGGATCGCGGTCGGCGGCATGGTCGACACCGAGGCAGGCGAGATCATCCGCATGGACCTCGCGCCCGTGCTCAACGGGTTGCCGATCGGCCGGATCGTGCAGGCCGACACCCAGGTCCCGACCTACGTCGATCTCCAGCCACGGGCGCAGGCGCTCGGCGATCTGCTCTTCGGCGCGGGCCGCGGCGAGCGGACCTACGCGTCGGTGTACATCGGCGAGGGCGTCGGGGCGGGCTTCATCTTCGACGGAGCGCTGCACCGCGGCGCCAGAGGCGCGGGCGGCGAGGTCGGGCACGTCGTCGTCGACCGCGGCGGTCCGCAGTGCCAATGCGGTCTCCGCGGCTGCTGGGAAGCGCTGGTCAACCGCCGGTGGGTGCAGCGGGCCGCCGCGGAGGCGGGACTCCCTGACCCCGCGGCGGCCGACCTCGCGGCGCTCGCGGCGCTCGCTCCACGCGATCAGCGGGCCGCGGCAGTGCTCGACGAGTGCACGGAGAACATCGCGCTGGGGATCGCGAACCTCCAACAGGTGCTCGGCCTGTCCCTGTTCATCCTCCACGGGGACCCGGCGGGCGCGGGCGAGCCCTTCCGCATGAGCGTGGAGCAGGCGGTCCGGAGTCGTGCGTTCACCCACCCGGGCGGGCCTGCGCGGGTGGTCCTGGGGACGGCCGACGACATCGCCGCACTGCGCGGCGCGGCGGCACTGGTCCTCTCCCAGGCTCTGCACATCGCGTTCTGAACGGACCGCACCGCGACGGGGATCCGTCAGCGCAACAGCTGGACTATCGCGAGCACCCCGACCACGACGATCAACCCGCGCAGCACGGCGGGCGGGAGCCTGCGCCCGACCAGCGCGCCGAGCAGCCCGCCCAGCACCGACCCCGCGGCGATCAGCCCGACCACCGGCCAGGAGACCGGGGCGGTAAAGGCGAACACGATGCCGGAGACCAGGTTCGCCACGGCGGCGAGGATGTTCTTGACCGCGTTGTGCCGCTGCAGGTCGTCATCGATGGCGATGCCGAGCAGCGCCAGCAGCAGCACGCCCTGCGCCGCACCGAAGTAACCCCCGTAGACGCCCGTGCCGAACACCCCGGCGAGGAGGCCGGGACCCACTCGGGTCCGGCCGCCCTCGTGCCGGGCGGCCAGGCGCCGTGACAGGTAGGGCTGGACGATCACCAGTACCACCGCGATCCCGACCAACACCGGGACGACGGCGTTGAACGCCGCAGGCGGGAGCGACAACAGCAACAGCGCCCCGCACAGCGCGCCCAGAACCGACGGGACGGCCAACATCAGCACTCGCCTGCGCAGCCCGACCAGCTCGCGGCGGTAGCCGATGGCCCCCGTCACGGAGCCCGGCACCAGGCCCAGCCCGTTGGACACGTTCGCCGTGAGCGGCGGGTAGCCCAGCGCGAGCAGCACCGGGAAGGTCACCAAGGTCCCCGAGCCGACGACCGTGTTGATCATTCCGGCCCAGACCCCCGCGATCAGGATGGCGATGGCGTGCCCGACCCCCATCGCACCCCCGACCCGTCGTCTGCGACCAGCAGGCCCCATGATCCGCGCGGTCCGCCCCCCGCGCAGCCTGGGCCGACGACGCGCATCGCCGCTGTCGAAGCTTCCGCGGCAGCTTCCCCATAGGCTCAGGCGGTGGACAGGACGAGCGCGCAGCTGATCGTGCAGTGTCTGGAGAACGAGGGGGTGACCCACGTCTTCGGCATCCCGGGCGAGGAGAACATCCGGCTCATCGAGGCGCTGTCGGAGTCGTCGATCAGCTACGTGCTGACCCGGCACGAGCAGGGCGCCTCGTTCATGGCCGAGACGTATGGTCGGCTGACCGGCAAGGCCGGGGTCTGCTCCGCCACGCTCGGCCCTGGCGCGATCAACCTGCTGCTGGGCACCGCCGACGCCACGACCAACTCAACGCCGCTGCTCGCGCTGTCGGCCCAGGTGGGCATGAACCGGACCTTCAAGGAATCGCACCAAGGCGTCGACCTGGTGTCGATGTTCGCGCCGGTCACGAAGTGGTCCGCGCTGGCCGCGACCCCTGGCGCGCTGCCCGAGATGGTGCGCAAGGCCTTCAAACTGGCCCAGACGGAGCGCCCGGGAGCGGTCTACCTTGCGATTCCGGAGGACGTCGAGGAAGCGGCCGTGCCGGACTCGCTCGTCCCGTTGCACGTGAACACGCCCCGCCCGGACGAGCCGTCGCCGGAACAGGTCTCGCGTGCGGTGACGATCCTGTCCCATGCCCGCAACCCGGTGGTTCTGGCAGGCCACGGTGCCGCGCGGGCACAAGCCGGGCCTGCCTTGCGGCGCTTCGCCGAAGCGCTCGGCGTGCCGGTGGCCACGACCTTCCACGGCAAGGGCGTGTTTCCCGACGACCACCCTTTGGCGCTCGGCGCGGTCGGCTTCATGCGTCACGACTACGTGAACTTCGGCTTCGACCGAGCCGATGTGATCATTGCCGTGGGCTACGAGTTGCAGGAGTTCGACCCCGTGCGAATCAACCCGAGCGGGCAAACGAAAATCATCCACATTCACCGGTTCCCGGCCGAAGTCGATGTGCATTACAACGTCGACGTCGGACTGCACTCCGACATCAGCCGAAGCCTCGACGAGCTGGCGAAGGCGGTGGGACGCAAGCTGCCCGAGGCAGGCGGTGAGCGGATCGCGGCGTTGCTGGCCGAGGAGCTCGATCGGGGCCGGGCCGACGACCGCTTCCCGTTGGCGCCCGCTCGTATCGTCGCCGACACCCGCGCCGCGCTGGGCCGCGAGGACATCGTGCTGGTCGACACCGGCGCGTTGAAGATGTGGATGGCGCGGCTCTATCCCACCTACGCGCCGAACACGTGCCTGATCTCCAATGGCTTGTCCACGATGGCGTGGACGGTGCCCGGCGCCATCGGGGCCAAGATCGCCCGACCGGAGGCGAACGTGCTCGTCGCCACCGGCGACGGCGCTTTCTTGATGAACTCGCAGGAAATCGAGACCGCGCTGCGGCTGCGTGTGCCCATCGTGATCCTGATATGGGTCGACGACGCCTATGGTCTGATCAGCTGGAAGATGGACCTGGAGATCGGGCACAACGTGGACACCCGATTCGGCAACCCCGACTTCGTCGCCTACGCACAAAGCTTCGGCGCAAAGGGCTACCGAATCGAGGCGGCCGACCAGCTGCTGCCGACCCTGCAGACGGCGATGGCCGACGACACGGTCTCCGTGATCGCCTGCCCGGTCGACTACACCGCCAACTCGGAGCTCATCCGCAGCTTGGGCGATTTGGACGAGGTGATGTGATGTCCTGACCGGCGGCCGAGGGCGGCGTCAACGGGTGGTAGAGGAGGACGATGTCTGCCGTGCACATGCCCGCCTGCCCGCTGCCGGACTCGATCCTGCTGTGGAACGCCGACGAGCTGCGCGACCCACCCGCGGCGCCCTGTTGCCTCCGCTCGACGCGCGCGGGGGCGCGTGCGGCGGTGTACCAGACCGGCCGTGACGGCGCCGTTGCGGCGTTCGTCGACTTCACGGCCGACGCCGAGGCGCGACCAGGCTCCAGTTGGGCGGCAGCGGGGGTCGTCCACCTGCTCGACAGCCCGCTGCCGCGCTCCGTACTGCTCGGTGATGACCTGCTCGCACCGGTGTTCCGGTACCTCAGAGGCCGGCGTGGACTGCCGGAACCCGCCGCGCGGCGTCTGATGGACCTACTGATGTCAGCCTGATGGGACAGTCCCTCGCTCGGTTGTGTCACAAAAGACCGTCCTATTTTGTCCCGGTCTTGTGACAAGCAATCAGCCCAGGATCAACCAGTCCGGTTTCGTGACGGTCGAGCAGGACAAGGTCCTGGCCATCGTCCCGGACGGGCACCTCGACGACACGATCGCCGCGCTCGCCGACGCAGGCGTCGACCCGAAGGGGGTCGACGTGCTCCAAGGCGAGGAAGCCGCTCGCATTCGCGTGCTCTCCGAGCACGGCTGCCTGCGGATCATCCACTTCGGCAAGTACGCCAAGGACCAGCTTTCCTATTGAGTCGGCCGATGCCCCCTCCTGGCGGGGCGGACGGGCTACGGACCGGTCCGGTGAGCACCTGTTCGAGGCGGGCGACCGGGCCGCGCTGCGCGGCGTCGAGTATCGCGGCCAGCAGGTCGGCGTGATCAAGCGAATCCACCGATGCGCGGGGAGGACCGGCGAGCCGGATGCGTGCTCGGCGGCCGAGCTGCCGGGCGTTCGGTTCGCGTTCCGCAGGCCACAACCGCTCCAACAGGACCAGTACTGCCAGTTCGAGGGACTCAGCGCGTTCGGCCCCGGTCGACGGGTCGTCGGCCGCACGACCCGGTTCCGGCATCCGGTCGCCGACCGGGATCTCGCGGCGGGCGCGCGCGGACAGAGCGACGTTGAGGGCAACATGGCTGGTCGTCGTCACGAGGAAGCCCGTCCGGTCGCGCACGCGGGCCCGGTCGGTGCCCTGCCACCGGATCCAGACCTCCTGCACGACGTCATCCGCATCCGAGGCACTGCCCAGTACCCGGCAGGCGATGCCGAACAAGCGCGGTCGGACGCTGTGGAAATCGGCGTCAAGGACGCTGCCGGACAAGCGCATGAGGCTCTCCCTCTTCCCGAGCAGTCTGGTCCGCAGGACCGCCGAGCGGAACCGGGGTGCCCCCCGGTCAACCCGGACCAGTGGGCGCCCTGCCGGGTTGATCTTGTTGCGTTTCCGTGGCGATGACCACGGAAACGCAACAAGATCGCTCACCGCACCCGTCAGCCGCGGACGGCTGTGAACGGGTCCGTGGCCGGGTGGTCCTCGCCGTGCCCGAGGTCGATCAGCGCCGCGTCGCCTGCGCCGTTCTTGCGCAGTTCGAAAGTCAGCTTCTGCTGGTCGGAGTCGCTGCACCCGGCGACGTGGAAGTCGATGCCGTCGAGGCCCGCGTGGGTGACGAACGAGTAGTGCAGGACCTGGTGGTCGTCCACCCACAGGTGGTCGGCGGGGTCGAGCCGGACCTTGTGGACGTCGACGAAGGTCGCGCCGCGGGAGGCGGAGATCGTGCCGGTGTAGAGGTGGGGGGCGTTGCTGACGTCGGTGGTGCGCAGGTGCCAGCCGTCGTCGTGCCACAGGTAGGTGCGGCCTGCGTCGCCCGCGTCGAACCCGGCGGGGGCGCCGTCGATCGACGCGCCTGCGACCCGCCAACCCGGGCCGTCGCAAGCGCCGCTCGGGTTGGCAGGCGCGGCGGCGGCCACACCGGTCAGCGTGAGCGAGGCCGCGGCGGCGAGGACCGCGCCCGCGGCCGCCAGACCGATGACGTGGCGGTGCTTGCGGCGGGGTGTCGTGGGTGCGGGGGAGCTGTTGCGCATGGTCTTTCCTGTCTCCGTCGGGGATCGGCTGCCACGTCTACGAAGTGGTCGGTGGCAGCCACGACGATGGCGGTCCCCGGTTCGGGCCCGACCCGGCGCCGTGTACGGGTTCCGTAAGCCGGAGCAGCTATTGAGCGAGGAGGTGTTCGGCGAGGGTGGTGTTGGTGACGAGGGCGTGGAGGTAGCCGCCTGCGAGGGCGGCGCGGACGGCGGGGGCCTTGGGCGCGCCGTAGGCGATGCCGATGACCATCGGGATCTGGTGGAGCTGACGGGCGCTGATGGCGATGATCCGCTTGACCATCGGGGTGGACACCGCGGCGCCTGTGGCGTCGAGGAGCACGCCGGACAGGTCGGCATGTACGCCGTGCTGACGCATCAGGTCACGTTCACGCGGGTTGAGCGCGTCGTGGAGGGTGGACGCGGGAGGGTTCCAGCCACCGATGCCGACGACCGCTTTGGTGACACGGGCGAAGCGGGCGAAGGTGTCGACCAACTGTTGCTGGCGGGCCAGTGCATTGGCCGCCGCTGTATCGCTCACGATCATCGGCGCGTAGAACACCGAGGCTTCCGCCTGGGTGCGCCGGGCGATGTCACGGACGAGCTCGGTGGCGCTGGCGTCGACGTCGGGGCGGGTGAGGGCGCCGGTGAGCTGCACGACGCCGGTGAGGCTCAGATCCTGTAGGTGCGGCGCCATCGCCAACACGGCACGGGCCCAGCCGAGCCCGAGCACATCCTGGGGTGTGGCGATCTCGGTCAGCAGTTCCGCGGCCACCTCACCGAGTTGCTCGCGGATCCGGCCGTCGTCACCGGCGGACGTGCTGATCACAACGGCGTGGTCGAGGCCGAACCGTCGACGCAAGGCTTCGCTCAGTTCGGTGTCCAGCGCCCCCGGACCCGTGACGGTGATCGTGACGATCCCGGTGTCGCGGGCCACGTCCAGCAGCCGGGCCACCTTGAAGCGGCTGATCGCGAACTCTTCGGCGATCTCGAGCTTGGAGCGGTTGTCGAGGAAGTAGCGACGCGCGATCCGAGTGGCCAAGACCAGCTCATCCGGGCGGGCCTTCTCGGTCGCCATCACCGTCGGTCTGCTCATCAGAGCATCAACCTCGCCTCTTGTTCGTTTGAGCGCGCCGAGACTAGCATCTGAGCGGCGCAACAAGAGGTGCTCGTTTGAGAGTTGAACAGGAGTGGTGGCCGTGGCGACGATGCGGGTCAGCGTGTTGCGGAAGGCAGGCGACATCGGGGTCGAGGAACGGGAGATCCCGAGGCCGGGCCGGGGCGAGGTGCTGATCGAGATCGGCTCGGTCGGGGTCTGTGGATCAGACGTGCACTACTACGAACACGGCCGGATCGGCTCGTACGTCGTCGAGGCGCCGCTCGTGCTCGGGCACGAAGCGGGCGGCACCGTCGTCGAGGTCGGACCCGACGTCAGCGCGCTGCGCTCGGGGCAGCGGGTCTCGATCGAACCCGGGGTTCCCTGCCGCCACTGCCGCCAGTGCCTGGCAGGCCGCTACAACCTGTGCCCCGACGTCCGCTTCTTCGCCACCCCGCCCTACGACGGAGCGTTCAGCCAGTACGTGGTCATGCCCGTCGAGTTCGTCTTCCCCGTGCCGGACACGATCAGCGACGATGCGGCGGGCCTGCTCGAACCGTTGTCGGTCGGGATCTGGGCGTGCCGACGCGTGAGTGTCGCGCCCGGGACCAGCGTGCTGGTCACCGGCGCCGGTCCGATCGGAATCATCGCCGCGCAGGTCGCGCGAGCCTACGGCGCGGACCGGGTCACGGTCACCGACGTCAACCCGCACCGGCTCGCCCTCGCCGCGCGGCTGGGTCTGGACACCGTGGACGTCAGCGCAAACCCGCTCGCCGAGGTCGGCGTCGAACCCGATGTCCTGATCGAATGCTCCGGCAACCCCCGGGCCACCTGGGACGCCCTCACCACCGTCGCTCGGGCAGGCCGGGTCGTACTGGTCGGGATGGGCGGCGACGAGCTCCGGCTACCCCTTCCGTACATCCAGGACCGAGAGATCACCCTCACCGGCGCGTTCCGCTACGCCAACACCTGGCCCACGGCCATCGAACTGGCCGCATCCGGCCGCGTCGACCTCGACGCCGTCGTGACCGGCCATTACGACCTTGCTTCCGCCGAAGCCGCGCTCACCGCTGCCCGCTCTGATCCCACCGCCGTCAAGCTCATCGTCCAACCCGGCCGCTAGCCCCCGCGTAGCCGGGCACCAGCGCGATGCCCAGGTCGGCCGCGACGAAACCGAGACGCGTCGGCCAGTTCCGGACCGTGAAGGCGATGCGAGGTGTGTCGATGCCGGGCCAGGCGCCGAATTCCGGGGCGTCGGCCGCGTTGGGTCCGACGATCCAGTCCTCGTTGCTCAGCTCGGCTGGTCAGCCTGCGCTGCTCTGATCCGGCGGTTCGGTGATGGTGTCGCGGGTCTGCTGGGCGTCTCCGCCGGGCGGCTCTCTCTCGACGACCGCAGGGCACGTTTCCCCTTTCGTCTTGGTGCTGCCGTCAGGGCAGGTCTGGTCGTCGGGCGCGACACGCAGAATCGCCGCGCAGTCGGAGTGCCCTGTCAGGGCGGGAAGGTCTCTGTCACCGTCGGGCAACAGCTCGGGGAGCGCTCACACCCACCGTGTGGGGTCGGCACACACTGCGGACGATGTGTGTCAGCCCCGGACGGTATGTGCCAGCCCCGGACGGTGTCTGCGCGACCGGATTGGCGCCTCGCCACCGTCAGAGCTGGGAGCCGCCGCCGTCGACGGCGAGCTCGGCGCCGGTGGTGTAGGTGGCCTCGAAGGCGAGGAACAGCACGGCCTTGGTGATCTCGGCCGGGTCGCCGAAGCGCAGCATCGGGTTGTCCGCGGTCATGGCCTCGCGAGTCCGTGCGGCGGCCTCCGCGGGCAGCGCCCGCTCGAGGATCCCGGTGTCGATGGG
>DASWUV010000136.1:0-2538 GCA_036401495.1 Pseudonocardia sp.
GCCGTCGGGGAGGTCCTCCGGCTACGGCCCTGACCCGATCACGGTTGCCTGAGCTGTCGCCGTAAGCACCTCATCGACGCCGGTGGCCACGGCACCGGCACCGTCCACCGGCCCATGACCGCGGTCGGCGCCGACCTCGACCTCGTGGGTGACCTGGCCGCGCGAACCGTCGTCAGCACCGTGCTCGAGCGGCGGGGACAACCCGGGAATCGTCTACCCGGTGAGCACGCCGTTCTGTCGCTGCGCCCACCCGGTGACCTGGCATCCCCTTCGATGCCAAGCACTGCCTCCAGCTGACCTGGCATCCCGCCGTCGGCCCCCGACCCGGCTGCCCCACCTGCTACTGATGAGTAGCGCCGAGCACCGGTCTCACACCCGGACGACCAGGCCTATGAGCCCCGCGCAGCTCGCCGTCCTCAGCTGTACTCCGATCGTGCTGGAGACCATCCGCGAGCTCCTTGCCACCGCCCCCCCGCAACGCACGAGTGTCGCCGGGTGCAGCGTTCGCCTTGCACGCGTGGCTCGTCGATCGCCATCACGCGGTCGAGGTGCACCTGCACCCCGTCACTTGACCGGTCTGTCAGATCAGCATGGGGAAGGGGCCCGTCCACGCGCACCCCGGCTGGAGTGGAGCGTGTCGTGGAGGAGCCGGATGTACACGGCCTGGGCGGTGGTGGACACCGCGCTCGCGGTGCGGTCGGCGGACGGACGGACCGCGCCCCAGCCGGTGATGAACAGCAGCGTGCCGCTTCGGCGGGAGATTATGGTCGGGGCGACGTGACGGACAAGGTCGGCGGCCGTGCCGACGCTGAGGGCCAGCCGCGAGCAGGCGACCAGGCCGCGCAGCTGGAAGCCGCTGAGCGCGGTGAGCGCGAGGAGGGAAGGCGTGGCCTGCCCTCCGTCGGGACTTAGACCTGGTCTCAGAACTCGGCGTGTCGCTACGTGATCTCCAGCCGGGCTGGACTGACGGCCCGCCCCTGGCCCTGCACCGCCCGCCTGTGGGCCCGGCCCGACGGACCGCGAGGTCCGTCGGCGAGACTGGGGCCAATACCCGCCCTCCCGACCTGGAGCCTTCGATGCCGCAGGGGACCGTCCGTTGGTTCGACGCCGAACGGGGTTTCGGCTTCCTCGCGCCCGAGGACGGCTCGCCGGACGTGTTCGTGCACGCCTCCGAGATCGTCGGGGACGGCGGCGCGAAGGTGCTCCGCGAGGGCCAGGCCGTCGTGTTCGAGGTCGGCGAGAACGACCGCGGGCCCCAGGCGCTGCGCGTTCGCGTCACCGCCGACGCGGCCGCTGGCAGCGCCGTGGGCCTGCTCGGCACCGTCCACTGGTACGAGCCGGGCAAGGGGTACGGCTTCGCGTCGCCGGACGGCGGCGGCCCCGACATCTTCGTGCACAGCTCCGCCATCGTGACCGGCGGCGTGGTCACCGAGGGGCAGCGGGTGGCCTTCCTGGTCGTCGAGGGCGAGCGCGGCCCGCAGGCCGGGCACGTGATCCCGCTGGGAGCGGGGGCCGGCCTACCCGCTGCGGCCGGCACCGCGGACGGCGCGGACGGTGCCGACGGCACGGTGGCCTGGTACGACGAAGACAAGGGCTTCGGCTTCATCAACCCCGACTCCGGCGCCGAAGACGTCTTCGTTCACGCCCGGGCCCTGGCCGAGGGGCTGACGTGGCTCGCGGAGGGCGACCGCGTCGCCTACGAGGTGGTCAGTGGAGACAAGGGCCCGCAGGCCCGCGACGTGCACCTGGTCCGGGGCGCCGAGCCCCAGACGGCGCCGCAGCGGTCGGCACCTGCCGCGGCCGCAGGGCCGGTGTCGCGGGACGTGCCCGTACGAGGCGGCGAGGGCGTCGTCGCGCGCTACGACGGCGAACGCGGCTTCGGTTTCATCACCCCGGACGCAGGCGGCGACGATCTCTTCGCCCACGTGTCCGTGATCATGGGGTCGGAACCGCTGCAAAAGGGTGACCGGGTCCGGTACGCGGTGCGTCAGAGCGACCGGGGCCCGCAAGCCGACCGCGTCGAGCGCCTTTGAAGAGGCAGCCCCACCAACGGCTGATCACTTCCCGACGAGAGTGCTCGTTCACACCCGTCGATGGTGCCGTCAGCAACGCCGCTGCAGCCTGCTCCAGGAGATCGATCTCCCTCGTGGTGACGGGCCGCGTGTCGACCCGACCTCCGCTGTTCGACCGAGAGTCACCAGAACGCCCGGTGCGCAAGGGCAGCTCTCCTAGACTGCGAGTAACAACGCGTTCGGAGCCGCAGTCAGGCCCAACCACGCCCACCCCCGATCGGTCGATCTTGCGGACGTCGGCAGGGGCCAGGTCGAGCTCGCGGAGCGCGGTGGTCTTGGTGCACCAGTTCGTCGTGTCGCCGTCACGGGCGACCACGACGACCTGGCGGATCGACACGGTGCTGGCCAGGATCGGGAGTGGGTGGTGACGACGACCTGCACCTTGCCCGCCGGTCGGTTCGCGTCGGAGTCCTGGCCGCTCGACCGCGCCTGCTGCTGGAGGAAGTCCAGCAACACGAGCTGCAGC
>DASWUV010000137.1:0-27741 GCA_036401495.1 Pseudonocardia sp.
GGGCAGTCGTAGTTCAGGTCGGGCTGGTGGGAGAAGAAACGGTGCCAGTAGAACTGGCCGCGCACCGGGTCGTAGGTCCAGTTCGACGTCTCGGTGTCGACGAAGATGATCCGCGCCTCCGGGTAGCGCGAGTCGTCGTCCTCCCACATGTAGAAGTCGCCGTAGGGCCCGTCGGGGTGGCGGCGGGACTCCTCGAACCACGGGTGGGTGTCGCTGGTGTGGTTCATGACGAGGTCGGTGATCACGCGGATGCCACGCTTGTGGGCCTCGTCGAGCAGCATGACGAAGTCCTCGACCGTGCCGAACTCCGGCAGCACCGTGCGGAAGTCGCGGATGTCGTAACCGCCGTCACGCAGCGGAGAGTCGTAGAACGGCGGCAGCCAGAGGCAGTCGACACCAAGCCACTGCAGGTAGTCCAGCTTCGTCGTCAGCCCGCGCAGATCCCCCGTGCCATCGCGGTTCGAGTCGGCGAAAGCCCTGACGAGAACCTCGTAGAACACCGCCCGCTTGTACCAGTCGCGGTCGATGTCGAGGGTGCGCGCGTGGGTGTAGTCGTCGGCGCTGACCTCTTCGACGGGGTCTTCTGAGCTGGTGGCGGGAGTTCCCGCGGTGGTGTCAATCGACATAAGGAGATCGCGTTCCTACCGGGCAAGGGGGACGGACGGCGGGCGCACCCCATTAGTCCTACCTTGCTCATCGCTCAGGCGCAGGACGTGGAATAGGGGGACGAGAAAAGCGTAGGGCGCAGGCGTGACATGGACCACGCGGGGTGGTCGAGATCGCAGTCCGCCGATAATCACCAAAAGGCCGTGTGACAGGCGCAAATGTGCGCAGGCGGACCGGACGGGCCGCCGGTGGGCCGCGGTGCGGGCGGCGGCCGTCGGTGACTCCGCGATGATGATCGACAAGGCCGGGCCACGACCGGTGCCACGATCGGTCGACGCGGGCAGGCCGGGCCGCCGACTTGATCGATAAGGCTGCGACGTGATCGAGCATGCCGTGCGGTCGAGGCCACGGCGGCGAGCCCCGGCAGGGTGAACTTCCGAGCGCGCTACGGCAGCACGTTGCAGATGTGGGCCACGTGGTCCCACGGCTCGAGCTGTACGTAGTTGAACTGCCCCCACTGCCACGTGCCGCCGGTGATCTCGTCGTGCACCGTGAACGTGTCGCCCCAGTTGAAGCCGAGCGCGGGCAGATCCAGTGCGGTGTTTCCGGCTTGGGTGTTCCAGGGGTCCAGGTTGATCACGACGAGCACGGTGTCGCCCGACGCGGGGTCGGTCTTGGAGTAGACGATGATCTGGTCGTTGTCGCAGTGGTGGAACGCGATGTTGCGCAGCTGCTGCAGCGCGGGGTGGACCTTGCGGATCTCGTTGAGCCGGGTCAGGTACGGCTCGAGCGAGTTGCCCGCCGCCGCGGCCGCGGCGAAGTCGCGGGGGCGCAGCTCGAACTTCTCCGAGTTCAGGTACTCCTCGGACCCCGGCTTGACGGCGTCGCCCTCGTACAGCTCGAAGCCGGAGTACACGCCCCACGTCGGCGCCATCGTCGACGCCAGCGCCGCCCGGATCGCGAAGATCGCGCGCCCGCCGTGCTGCAGCGACTCGTGGAGGATGTCGGGGGTGTTGACGAACAGGTTTGGCCGCGCCTCGTCGGAGCGCTCGGCGTGCATGAGCGCGAACTCGGTGAGCTCCTGCTTGGTCGTGCGCCACGTGAAGTAGGTGTAGCTCTGCGTGAAGCCCAGCCTGGCCAGCCCGAAGAGCCGCGCGGGGCGCGTGAACGCCTCGGCGAGGAACAGCACGTCCGGGTAGCGCGCCTTGACCTGCCAAATCAGCCAGTGCCAGAAGTTCGGCGGCTTCGTGTGCGGGTTGTCCACCCGGAAGATCCGCACGCCGTGCTCGATCCAGTGCAGCACCACCCGCAGCGACTCCGCGTAGATGCCTGCGGGGTCGTTGTCGAAGTTGATCGGGTAGATGTCCTGGTAGCGCTTCGGCGGGTTCTCCGCGTACGCGATCGTGCCGTCGGGGCGCACGGTGAACCACTCCGGATGCGCCTTGACCCACGGGTGGTCGGGTGCGCACTGCAGCGCGAAGTCGAGCGCGACCTCCATGCCGAGGTCGTTCGTGCGTTCCACGAACGCGTCGAAGTCCTCCAGCGTGCCCAGTTCGGGGTCGATCGCGTCGTGCCCGCCCTCGGCGGATCCGATCGCCCACGGCGACCCGACGTCGCCTGGGCCCGCGTTCACGGTGTTGTTGCGGCCCTTGCGGTGAACCGTGCCGACAGGGTGAATCGGGGGCAGGTACACGACGTCGAAGCCCATCGCCGCGACCCGGTCCAGCTCCTTCGCCGCGGTGACGAACGAGCCGTGTACCGCGCGTCCCGTCTCGTCGCGGCCGCCGGTGGAGCGGGGGAAGAACTCGTACCACGAGCCGTACAGCGCGCGGACGCGGTCGACGTACACCTGCAGCGAGCGCCCGCGCGTGATCAGCTCACGGACCGGCCGCTCTGTCATGATCGACTGAACGGCGGGGAACATCGCGGGCGCGACGCGGGCGTGCAGCGGGAGCGCGGTGTCGCGCAGGGCGTTGGCCGCGCCGAACAGGAGATCGCGATGCAGGCGCTCGGCGGGGCGCCGCCCGACGCGCTGCAGCAGCCGCGCGCCCGTCTCCAGGTCGTTGGCCAGTTCTTCCGGCGTCTGTCCCGCGTCGAGCTTCTTGGTGACCGCGCTGTGCCAGGTGGCCCACGGGTCGCTCCAGGCGTCGACGCGGAACGACCAGAGACCCGGCTCGTCGGCCGTCACGACCGCTTCGAAACGGTCGGTGCCGATGCCCACCGGCTCCATGCGCACGTGGTGCGCCGCGCCACGGCTGCCGACCTTGCGCCACACGACGTTCGCGGCGACCGCGTCGTGCCCCTCGCGCCAGACGGATGCCGCGATCGGGACGACCTCTCCGACGACTGCCTTGGCCGGATGGCGCCCGTCGCCTACTGACGGCGTGACGTCGTCGATACCCAGCCGACCGGTCATCGGCGCACCCCCGTCTGACACATCTGTCGCGTGAGCCACAAACGTACCTACCCGATCTGCGCCCGATCGGAACGGGTGGCACAGATCCCGCCCAGGATCGGGCAGGTCAAGCCTGCCTGCCACGCTCCGCTGAGTCCAGTGCCGACGCGCGGCATCTGACCGATCACGACGCCGGGCGGAACACGAGCAGATGCAGCCCGTCGCGTGCGGTGAGGATTTCGGAGACGAGGTCGAGCTCGCCGATTCGGCGCGGGCCGCCCGGGTTGCGACCGACCTCGTGGCGGCGCCAGAGCTCGGCGAACTCGCTGCTCGCAGCGCGCAGCTCGCCCACCACGTCCGCGACGTGCGGGTCCGCTGACACGGACGAGACCGTCCGCAGGTCGGCGACACACGCCGCGGCGATCGCCGACCACGACCGGATCGTGTGACGGCTCCGCGGGTGGCAGAAGACGTAGCGGGCGAGGTTGCGCCGCTCCGGCGGCCAGTCCCCGAGGCCCGCGAAGAGCGTGAGGCCCTCGGGGTTGGCGGCCAACACTGCGGCGGCGTCGTCGAGTACGAGCGCGGGGTGCGGGCGGACGGCGTCGAGCAGGTGGACGAGGCCGGGCGACGGGATGCGGGGCGGTGGTGGGGGTTGCGGGCCCTTGGCCAGGTCGTGCAGGTGGCGGCGTTCGGTGGCGTCGAGCCGCAAGGCGCGGGCGAGCGCGTCCAGTACCGATGGCCCAGGGTGGGTGTCGCGGCCCTGCTCGAGTCGCGTGTAGTACTCCACGCTGATGCCCGCGAGCGTGGCGAGCTCGCCGCGACGTAGCCCCGGCGTGGCGCGGCGGCTCCCAACCGTGGGCAGCCCCAGCTCCGCCGGACCGATCCGGGCTCGACGGCTGCGCAGGAACTCCCCGAGCCCCCTCTCGCCCGTCATGGCCGCGATCGTCGCACGCCGAGGGGTGGCACTCACAGGGACTGGTCCCACGCCCGGCCGCACGCGACGCTTCTCGACATGACAGCGAACGCACTGGTCGTCACGGGTGGGGCGCGGGGGATCGGGGCGGAGATCGCCCGCAGGGCCGCCGCGGCCGGAACGCCCGTCGCGGTCCTGCACCGGGTGGGCGGGCGCCCCGCGGCAGACGTCGTGGAGGCGATCACGACCGCGGGTGGGCGGGCGGTCGCGATCGGCGTCGAGTTGGGCGACGACGATTCGGTGCATAGCGCGTTCGCCGAGGTGGACCGGCGGTTCGGGGCGATCGGTGGCCTGGTCAACAACGCCGTCGACGCCGGGCGCCCGACGCCGCTGGCCGAGCTGAGGATGGCGGACGCGGTGCACCTGCTGCGGGTCAACGTCGCGGGTGCGCTCGCCTGCGTCCGGGAGGCTGCGGGGCGGATGACGGCGGGTGGGATCGTCTCGCTGTCCTCGGCCAGGGCGGTGCGCACCGGTGGGTCGGGTGGCTGGCTGGCGTTCGCTGCGGCCAAGGCGGGCCTGGAGGCAGTGTCGCGCGGGCTGGCGGTCGACCTGGCGCCCGCGATCCGGGTCAACGTCGTCCGCGTAGGCGTCGCCGACACCGAAACCCGCCGCAGCCAGGGCGCGGAGTACGTCGAGCGGCTCGTGGCCGCGGTGCCTCAGCGGCGGGCGGCGACCGTCGGCGAGGTCGCGGCGGCCGTGCTCTGGCTTCTGTCGGACGAGGCGGCCTACGTCACGGGCGCCGTGCTGGACGTCACGGGCGGACTGTGAACTGATCGTCTTGACCGATCACGCCATCGATTCATCTACTCTTCTTGTCCGTGAGAGCTCTTCGCCGTTTCACCGTCCGGGCGCAGCTGCCGCCCGCGCTCGCGCCACTGCAGACGCTGGCCACCAACCTGCGGTGGAGCTGGCACCCCCCGACGCATGACCTGTTCGCGTCGCTCGACCCCGACGCGTGGGAACGCGCAGGGCAGGACCCCGTCCGGTTGTTGGGCGAGATCCCCTCCGCCCGGCTCGCCGAGCTGGCCGCCGACGCCGAGACCGTCGTCACCGTGCGCGAGCTGGCCGACGACCTCGCCGCCTACCTCGCCGAGCCGCGCTGGTACCAGGGCGAGCGCGAGGACGACCCGACGCTGCCCACCGGGATCGGCTACTTCTCCATGGAGTTCGGCGTCTCGGAGGTGCTGCCGAACTACTCGGGTGGCCTCGGGGTTCTCGCGGGCGACCACCTCAAGGCGTCGTCCGATCTCGGGCTGCCGCTGATCGGCGTCGGGCTGCTGTACCGGTCGGGCTACTTCCGCCAGTCGCTGTCGTTGGACGGCTGGCAGCTGGAGACCTACCCCGTGCTCGACCCGCAGGGCCTGCCCCTGCAGCTGCTCGTGGACGCGGAAGGCGAGCAGGTGCTCGTCGAGGTCACCATGCCCGGCGGGAAGTCGCTGAGGGCGCGCGTCTGGCAGGCGGCGGTCGGGCGCGTCCCGCTGCTGCTGCTCGACTCCGACATCGAGGACAACGAGCCCGAGCTGCGCGGGGTCACCGACCGGCTCTACGGCGGCGACCAGGACCAGCGCATCCGCCAGGAGATCCTCGTCGGCATCGGGGGCGTGCGGGCCGTCCGCGCCTATTGCGCGATCACCGGGCACCCGCAGCCCGAGATCTTCCACACGAACGAGGGCCACGCGGGCTACCTGGGCCTGGAACGCATCCGGGAGCTGTGCGCCGGGCCGGGGCTCTCGTTCGACGAGGCGCTGGCCACCGTGCGCGCGGGCACCGTGTTCACCACGCACACGCCGGTGCCCGCGGGCATCGACCGTTTCCCCGTCGACATGGTCAAGCACTACTTCCACCCCGACCTGCTGCCAGGGCTCCCCCTCGACCGCGTGCTTGCGCTCGGCGCCGAGGACAACCCGAACATGTTCAACATGGCGCACATGGGACTGCGCCTTGCCCAGCGCGCCAACGGGGTGTCGAAGCTGCACGGCGCGGTGTCCCGGGGGATGTTCGGCGCGCTGTGGGAGGGCTTCGACCCCGACGAGGTGCCGATCGGCTCGGTCACCAACGGGGTGCACGGGAGCACCTGGGAGGCCCGTGAGGTCGCGGGCCTGATGGGGGAGCCCGGCCTGCCGCGCCAGGAGGAGGTGTCCGACGAGCAGCTGTGGGACCTGCGCAACGCCCTGCGCGCGCGCCTGGTCGACGAGGTGCGCCGCCGCGTCAGGGAGGCCTGGCTGCAGCGGGGTGCCTCGCTCCCGGAGCTCGGCTGGACCGAGCACGTGTTCGACCAGGACGTGCTGACCGTCGGGTTCGCCCGCCGCGTGCCGACCTACAAGCGGCTGACGCTGATGCTGCGCGACAAGGGCAGGCTGCGCGACCTCCTGCTGGACCCGCAGCGGCCCGTGCAGCTCGTCGTCGCCGGGAAGTCGCACCCCGCAGACGACGGCGGGAAGGCGCTCATCCAGGAGATCGTCCGTTTCGCCGACGACCCGGCCGTGCGCCACCGCATCGTGTTCCTGCCCGACTACGACATGTCGATGGCCCGCTACCTTTACTGGGGCTGCGACGTGTGGCTGAACAACCCGCTGCGGCCGTTGGAGGCGTGCGGAACCTCGGGCATGAAGTCAGCCCTCAACGGGGGGCTCAACCTCTCCATCCGCGACGGCTGGTGGGACGAGCTGTACGACGGCGGCAACGGATGGGCGATCCCCACCGCCGACGGTATCGCTGACCCCTCCCGCCGCGACGACCTGGAGGCCAACGCGCTCTACGAACTGCTCGGCACGCAGGTCGCGCCCGCGTTCTACGAGCGGACCGACCGGGTGCCGCCGCGGTGGGTGGCGCTGGTGCGCCACACCCTCGCGACCCTGCGTCCGCAGGTGCAGGCCACGCGGATGGTGCGGGAGTACACCGAGAACCTCTACGGGCCCGCCGCCAAGGCCGCGGCCGCGGTGACGGTCGACGGCTACGCGGGCGCGAAGGAGGTCGCGGAGTTCCGGGCGCGGCTCGGGTCGTCGTGGTCGCGCGTCGAGGTGCTGGGCGTCGACGCTTCGGGGCTGCCCGACACGCCGGTCGTCGGTGCGCCGATGACGGTGCGCGCGGCGGTGCGGCTCGCCGGGCTCGACCCGGCGGACGTCCTGGTGCAGGCCGTGGTCGGACGGGTCGACGAGAACGACGCCATGACCCACACGCGGGCGGTCTCGATGCAGCACGTCGGGGAGGCCGACGCGCCAGGTGAGGAGCGCTTCGAGGCGGTGGTACCGCTGCCGTTCGCGGGCCTCACCGGCTACACGGTGCGGGTGCTGCCCAACAACCCGCTGCTCGCGTCGGCCGCGGAGCTGGGCAAGGTCGTTCTCGCCTAACGGCCCGTGCGCGGAAATCGCCGCTATAGCGACGATTTCCGCGCACGGTCGGTGGATCAGTGCGCGTAGCTGTTCGGCGACCAGAGGACAGCGTTGTCGCCGTTGTAGAGCACGACGTTGCGGTCGTCCTGAATCGTCAGGTGGGCGTTCTGGCCCGAGGTGTTGCTGGCCCAGCGCGGCTTGCCGTCGGTGCTGTAGAGCACCAGGTTGCCGTCGGCCTGCAGGTCGAGGCGGGCGCCGGGGGCGTCGTGGATGTCCGCGTCCCACTTGGCGCCTTCCCGGTCGCCCACCGCGATGTTGCCGTCAGGCAGGACGCCGAAAGTGAACTCGCCGTTAGCGGAAGTGATCCGCTCGTCCCCCTGGAGGCTCTCGCCGACGTGGAGCGTGTCGCTCATGTTCATCCCCTCAAGATTTCCCCGGACGCTCACCAGGCCGCGATCAGACCCGGCCGCTCCGGCGCTTGGGAGAATATGCGCGTTGGGGGGTCTCGGCGATCCGGGGCTGCTCCGGTCGGCGGAAAGTCGCCACACGTCCGTGTGGGTGACGCCTGCGGTAAACCGCAGCGTCGATCAGCTGCAGCGCCTGATCAACCGCAGCGCCTGATCAACCGCAGCCGCAGGCGCCGCCGCAGCAACCGCCGCCGCCCCCGCCCCGTCCGGCGGGCACCGGCGCTGTGGCACGGCCGCCGAGAGCAACCGCGACGGTCGGCAGCAGCTTGACCGTGTCGGTGTGGCCCGCCGGGCACGTCGCGGCCTCGCCCGACGCGCTCATGGGCCTGCTGACCTCGAAGGTCTCCGCGCACTCGCGGCAGCGGAAGTCGTAGCGCGGCATCCGCTCACGATACGCCCGGATCCCCCCTAGGTGAGTCGTGCACCTGGGCACGGTGAGTCGTGCAGCTGGGCACGGTGAGTTCGGAATTTCGTCACGGGTACGGCCGCCGGGCGGGTGTCGCAACGACGAGACGCCCGACCCGCCGGGGCGAAACGGGCCACTCGCCGTGCCCGATTGCACGACTCACCCGTGTCTTTCGCCGGACTCGCCGTGCCCGACTGCACGACTCACCTGGGCACATCGCCCGACTCGCCGTGCTGATCTGCCGGACTCGCCGTGTCCGATCGCACGACTCACCTCAGAGGGCGCGCAGGAGCAGCAACGAGCGCGCCGGGAGGACGATCGTCGTGCTGCCCCGGTACGGCTCGGTGTCGACCGGGACGCCGTCGTCGCGGCTGCTGTCCAGCGTGGGGCAGTACGGGCCGTCGGGGGGAAGCACACAGGTCACGGGGTCGAGGCCGGAGTGCAGCAGCAGCAGCCACTCGCCGCGCAGCATCCCGAGGGTGCGCAGTTCGCCGTCGTGCCAGTCGTGCCCGCCCATCCGTCGCCCGTTCGGGTGCCACCAGAGCACCTCGCCGTCGCGGTAGAACCGGTCGCGGTGCAGGTCGGCCGACGAACGGCGGATGTCGGTCAGCCGGGCGACGAACGCGGTCAGCGACTCCGCCTCTGGCCGTTCCGCCCAGTCCACCCAGGACGTGCCGTCGTCGCGGCAGTAGGCGTTGTTGTTGCCGCCCTGCGTGCGCCACCGCTCGTCACCGCCCAGCAGCATCGGCGTGCCGATGGACAGCAGCAGCGTGCCTAGCATCGCGCGGACCGTCCCGAGCCTCGCGGCCACGGTCGACTGGGAGGCCGTCTCCCCTTCGACGCCGAAGTTCTGCGAGCGGTTGTCGTCGGTGCCGTCGCGGTTGTTCTCGCCGTTAGCCTCGTTGTGCTTGTGTTCGTAGCTGACGAGGTCACGCAAGGTGAACCCGTCGTGGGCGGTGACGAAGTTGACCGAGGCCCACGGCCGCCGCCCCGAGCCCGCGTAGAGGTCCGAGCTGCCCGTCAGCCGCGACGCGACCTCGCCGATGCCACCGTGGCCGCGCCAGAAGTCGCGCACGGCGTCGCGGAAGCGCCCGTTCCACTCCGACCACGCGACGCCGAAGCCGCCGACTCGGTAGCCCTCGCCGGTGGCGTCCCACGGCTCCGCGATCAGCTTTACCCTGCTGAGTACGGGGTCGACCGAGATGGCCGTGAGCAGCGGGGCGTTGGGGTCGAACGAGCGGGAGTGTGGCCTGCCCAGGACGCTGGCCAGGTCGATGCGGAACCCGTCGACGCCGTACACGGTCACCCAGTGCCGCAGCGCGTCGCAGACCAGCCGGATCACCGTCGGGGAACCGGAGTCGAGCGTGTTGCCGGTGCCGGTGATGTCTGCGTCGTAGCCGTTGCCGCCCAGCGAGTAGTACGCGGGCGCGTCCAGGCCCCGATAGCACAGCGTGGTCCCGCCGACGCCGCCTTCCGCAGTGTGGTTGGGCACGACGTCGAGGATCACCTCGATGCCCGCCGCGTGCAGAGCGGCCACCATCGTCCGGAACTCGCTCATCTCGGCGCCCGCAACGCTCGCGTACCCCGCGTGGGGCGCGAGGAAGCCCAGCGTCGCGTACCCCCAGTAGTTCGTGACGCCGCGGGAGAGCAACGACGGCTCGTCGGCGATCGAGGTCACCGGCAGCAGCTCGACGGACGTCACGCCGATGCGCCGCAGGTGCTCGATGACGGCGGGGTGGGCCATCCCGAGGTAGGTGCCGCGGTGCTCGGCGGGCACCTCGGGATGCAGCTTCGTCCAGCCGCGCACGTGCACCTCGTGGATCACGGTCTCCGCCCACGGCACGTTCGGCCGGGCCTCGGTGGCAGGTACGTCGGGTTCGGTGACCACCGAGAGCGGCACGTGCCCGAGCGAGTCGACCACGCTGTCCGCGCCGATCATCGGGTCGTCCACCCAGCCGCGGGCCGCCTCGAGGTCGGTGACGCTGCCGACGATCCGACGGGCGTAGGGATCGACGAGGATCTTCGCCGGGTTGGCGCGCACGCCCGTCCACGGCCGGTAGGGCCCGTGCACGCGGTAGCCGTAGCGCTGGCCGGGACGCACGTCGGGAACGCTGCCGTGCCACACCCCGAACGTCTGCTCGGTCAGTGCGAATCGTCGTTCGACGAGCTCGCCGTCCGCGCCGTCGACGAGGCAGACCTCGACGGCGTCGGCACTCGTGGAGGCGACCGCGAACCGGACCCCTCCGTCTTCGACATGGGCACCCAAGGGGAAGACCGGCACGATCGGCGAGGATAGAGGGCGTGGCCGCCCCTGACGCTCGCCCCGACCTGACCGACATCGTCATCCGCATGGCAGGCGTCGCGGTCCGACGCGGCGCGGCGACGTTGTTGACCGGGGTCGACTGGGTCGTCGAGCTGGACGAACGGTGGGTCGTGCTCGGGCCGAACGGCGCAGGCAAGACCACGCTGCTGCGGCTGGCCGGGGCCGAGATCCACCCCACCGAGGGCACCGTCGACGTGCTGGGGGAGCGGATCGGCCGGGTCAACCTCGCGGAGCTGCGCACCCGCATCGGGCTCTCCTCTGCGGCGCTCGGGCTTCGGGTTCCCGCCGATGAGACGGTGTCCGACGTCGTCGTCAGCGCGGGATACGGCGTGCTGGGTCGCTGGCGGGAGAACTACGAGCGCCCCGACACCGAACGCGCCGCCCGGCTGCTCGACGCGATGGGCATGCACGGGCTCACCGCACGCACCTACGGCACCCTCTCGGAGGGGGAGCGCAAGCGGACGCTGGTGGCGCGCGCGCTCATGACCGACCCCGAGCTGCTCCTGCTCGACGAGCCCGCGGCGGGCCTCGACCTCGGCGGCCGCGAGGAGCTCGTCGGCCGCCTCTCGGCGCTCGCGCTCGACCCGGACGCGCCCGCGTCGGTACTGGTGACCCACCACGTCGAGGAGATCCCGGTCGGCTACACCCACGGGATGCTGCTGCGCGAGGGCCGGGTCGTCGCGTCCGGCCTCCTGGACGACGTGCTCACCAACGAGGCGCTCACCGAGACGTTCGGCCTGCCGCTGTCGGTGCAGAAGCGCCGCGGCCGCTACACCGCCTGGTCGCGTTGAGTCGCTTGTCCTGTTCGTCTGCCGCGTCGATCCGCCTTGCGTGATCTAGGGTCGAGCCGTGACGGAGTTCGTGCGGCTTGAGGTGGACGGCGGCATCGGGGTCATCCGGCTGGACCGGCCCCCGATGAACGCGCTCAGCAGGCAGGTGCAGGAGGAGCTGCTCGCGGTCAGCTCCGAGGCCGCGCAGCGCGCCGACGTGCGGGCGGTCGTGTTGTACGGGGGCGAGCGGGTGCTGGCGGCGGGCGCGGACGTCAAGGAGATGGCGGGGATGACGTACGCCGATATGGCGACGGTCGCGCGCCGGGTCTCGGCGGGGCTCGGTGCGCTGGCGACGATCCCGAAGCCGACGGTCGCCGCGATCACCGGCTATGCGCTGGGCGGCGGCCTGGAGATCGCGCTGGGCTGTGACCGGCGCATCGCGGGCGACAACGCCAAGCTCGGCCAACCCGAGATCCTGCTGGGCATCATCCCCGGCGGCGGCGGCACCCAGCGGCTGGCGCGGCTGATCGGCCCGTCCCGGGCGAAGGACCTCATCCTGACCGGGAGGATGGTCGCGGCCGACGAGGCACTCGCCATCGGGCTGGTCGACGAGGTGGTGCCTGCCGACGCTGTGCTCAGCCGTTCGATGGACTACGTCCGGCAGTTCGCGGACGGCCCTTCGGCGGCCTACGCGGCGGCGAAGAAGGTGATCGACAGCGGGCTCGACACCGACCTGCGCACGGGCCTCGACCTCGAGTCCGAAGTGTTCGCCGCCCTCTTCGCCACCGACGACCAGCGCATCGGCATGACCTCGTTCGTCGAGAACGGTCCGGGCAAAGCCAAGTTCACGGGCCGGTAGCAATGGGTACCCCGAAGCCTGTGAAGGTACTTGTCGCGGGCGCGTCCGGGTTCGTGGGCCGTCGGCTGTGTCCGGCGCTGGTCGAGGCAGGCCACACCGTCCGGGCCATGACCCGCCACCCCGACACCTACCGGGGTGCAGGCGACGCGGTGGCGGGCGACGTCCAGGACGCCGACTCGCTCGCGTCGGCGCTGGCGGGCTGCGAGGCGGCCTACTACCTCGTGCACTCGCTCGACGCCGCCGACTTCGAGGAGCGCGACGCGGAGGCCGCCCGCACGTTCGCCGAGGCCGCCGCCGACGCAGGCGTGGGCCGGATCATCTACCTCGGCGGCCTCGGCGACGACGCCGACGACCTGTCCGCGCACCTGCGCAGCCGCAGGCAGGTGGAGCAGCTGCTCGGCACCGGCGGCGTTCCGGTCACGACGCTGCGGGCCGGGATCATCGTCGGCAACGGCGGGATCTCCTGGGAGATGACCCGCCAGCTCGTGGAGCACCTGCCCGCCATGATCTGCCCGCGCTGGGTGCGCACCCGCACGCAGCCGATCGCCGTGGCCGACGTCGTGAGCTACCTCGTCGGCGTGCTCGCCGCACCGGACACGGCAGGGCGCGCGTTCGACATCGGCGGCCCCGAGGTGTTGGCGTACGTGGACATGTTGCGGCGGGTCGCGGCCATCGAAGGCCGCAGGACCCTGATCGTGCCGGTCCCGCTGCTCAGCCCCCGGCTGTCCTCGCGGTGGCTTTCGCTGGTCACCGACGTCGACGTGCAGACCGGCCGGTCACTGATCGACTCGATGAGCAACGAGGTCGTCGTTCGCGACAACAGCATCCGCGGCCTCGTGCCGCTGGAACCGATGGGCTACGACGCCGCTGTGCTTGCCGCGCTCGGCGAGCGTGCCGCGGCGGCGCGGGAGCGCTAGCGCCTGTGCGCGGATAACGTCGCCATGGCGACGTTTTCCGCGCACAGCCAGGTCAGCGCTGCCTGCGCAGGCTGCGGTGGCGGCGCGGACCGACCGGCCGATCGACCAGTGCCTCGCACAGCAGGCAGGGCAGCCCGTCCGGCTCGGCCAGTGGCGCGGCGGTGACGATGTGGCCGCACAGCGCGTTGTAGCGCCCCGTCTCCAGGGCGGCGGCGAGCTGGATGTCGTGGACGGCGTGGGCCCGGCTGTCGAGCGTGCAGGTGACCGTGACCGTCTGTACGGCGAAGGGGGCATGCTCGGGATTTGCTGGCTCGAACATCCGGTCATCGCCTCACGCGGTTCGTGCTCCACTTGCAGTAGCAGCGCGCTCATCGTGCGTCACATGCGGGTCCCGTGCAACAGCCCCACCGGAACGGGCGAGCCATCTGCACGTGCAGCTACGAACGGTGAAACGGGTTGCGGCGATCGAGGCGCCGACCGGTCATCCGGCGAAAACAGCCCCTAGGATTTCTGCCCGTGAGTACGGACCCGCAGCCCAACCCGCATGCGACGGCAGAGCAGGTCGAGGCGGCCAGGCACGACCGCAAGCTGGCCAACGTGCTCTACCACGACTGGGAAGCGGACAGCTACGACGACAAGTGGTCCATCTCCTACGACGAACGCTGCATCACCTACGCGGCCGACCGCTTCCGGCACGCCGCCGGGGACACCGCATGGCCTTACGGGCGCGCGCTGGAGCTCGGCTGCGGCACCGGGTTCTTCCTGCTCAACCTGATGCAGGCGGGCCTGGCTGAGCGCGGCAGCGTCACCGACCTCTCGCCGGGGATGGTCGCGGCCGCCCTGCGCAACGCCGAGCATCTGGGTCTCGCCGTCGACGGACGGGTCGCCGACGCGGAGCAGATCTCCTACGCGGACGCCACCTTCGACGTCGTCGTGGGCCACGCCGTCCTGCACCACATCCCCGACCTCGACACGGCGTTCCGCGAGGTCCTGCGGGTGCTCAAGCCGGGGGGCCGGTTCGTGTTCGCGGGGGAGCCGACCCGCATCGGCGACCGCTATGCCCGCTGGCTGGGTGGGCTCACCTGGAAGGCCACCATCCGGCTCACCCGGCTTCCCGCGCTGGCGTCGTGGCGACGGCCGCAGGCCGAGCTCGACGAGTCGTCGAGGGCCGCCGCGCTGGAGGCGCTGGTCGACATCCACACGTTCGATCCGGTCGCGTTGGAGGGCATCGCGCGGGGCGCGGGCGCGGCGGAGGTGCGCGTGGTCACCGAGGAGTTCGCCGCCGCAATGCTGGGCTGGCCGGTGCGGACGTTCGAGGCCGCCATGCCGCCCGGCAGGCTCGGCCTGAGGTGGGCGATGTTCGCCTACCACGGCTGGCTGCGACTGTCCTGGCTCGACGAGCACGTCCTGCGGCGTGTGGTGCCGCGGAAGTGGTTCTACAACGCGGTCGTCACCGGCACCCGCCCGGTGTGAGCGCCCGCGCAAGATCCGGTCAGTCCAGCTCCTCGGCCCAGGGGAGCGCGGGCTGCGCGCCGGGGCGGGAGACGGCGAGCGCCCCCGCCGCGCATGCGTAGCGCAGCGCGTCGGCGTCGGAGCGGCCCGACAGCAGTGCAACCGTGAGCGCCGCGGTGAAGCAGTCGCCCGCACCCGTGCCGTCGACGACCCTGGTGGGCGGGGGCACCGCGCGAACGACCACCCGGCCGCCGCGCCGCAGCTCAGCGCCCTCGCCGCCGAGCGTGACGGCCACCGCGCCCGCCGCGTCCAGGCCGTCCAGCTCGGCGTACTCGGCCTGGTTGACGACGACGAGATCGGCCCGCGCCACCACCTCCGGCGCCACCGGGCGCGCCGGGGCGGCGTTGAGCACGAACAGGCCCGTGGCCTGCGCGGCGACCGCGGCGACGGCGGCGTCGGGCACCTCCAGCACGGTGAGGACGGCGTCGGCCTGCTCGAGTCCTTCGAACGCGACCGCGTCGTTCGCGCCCGCGGCGACCACGATCGTGGTCTCGCCCGCGTCGTCGACGGTCACGAGGGCGTGTCCGGTGGGCAGCCGCGGGTGCTTGCTGACTCCGCTGAGGTCCACGCCGTCGGCCCGCAGGAGCGCAAGCGCCTCGTCCGCAGCGGCGTCCGCCCCGACGGCGCCGACGAGCGCGACCCGCGCGCCGAGCCTGCGGGCGGCCAACGCCTGGTTGGCCCCCTTGCCGCCGGGGACCCGGTGCAGTTCGTGCGCGGCCAGCGTCTCCCCAGGGCCCGGCAGCCGGTGGACGCGGGCGACGAGGTCGAGGTTGACGCTTCCCACGACGACGATGTGCGGGGCGGGCTGGGCCACGGCCGCAGCCTACGGCCGGGGCGGTGAAGACCTGACGGCAGCGCCGCTACCGTGCCGGTATGACCAGCATGTGGGGCGCGCCCCTGCGCGACCGGTGGCGAGGTGCGCGCGACGCCCGGCAAGCTCGCTTCCTCACCGTCGCCTCCGTGCGCTGGGTGCTCCGCCACCGCGCCTGGACGCCCTGGTACCTGGTCCGCTACGCCCGCCTGCTGCGGTTCCGGTTGGCCAACCCGCACGTCGTGCTGCGCGGCATGGTGTTCCTCGGCAAGCGGGTCGAGCTGCACGCCCGCCCCGGCTACGGACGGCTGGAGATCGGCCGGTGGGTGCACATCGGCGACGGCAACTCGATCCGCTGCCACGAGGGCTCGCTGCGGATCGGCGACAAGGTCGTCTTCGGCAAGGACAACACGGTCAACTGCTACCTCGACGTCGAGATCGGCGCGGCGACGATCGTGGCCGACTGGGTGTACGTCACCGATTTCGACCACCGCATCGAGGACGTCCACGTGCCGATCAAGGACCAGGGCATCGTGAAGACGCCGGTCAGGATCGGTCCGGACTGCTGGATCGGCACCAAGGCGTCGGTGTTGCGCGGCACCCGGATCGGCCGCGGGTCGGTGCTCGGCGCGCACGCGGTGGTGAAGGGCGACGTCCCGGAGTACTCCATCGCGGTCGGAGTGCCCGCGCGGGTGGTGCGCAACCGCATGGCCGATTACGAGGCCGCGGCGGCGCAGCGGGCGGCCCTCGCGGACATCGCCAGGAAGACCGCGGCCGCAGTGCAAGCGCGCCTGCGCGCTTCTGAATCGATGTGAGCTGCGTCAACTTGGCTAACAATGTGGATGCTCGCTACGTTCTAGCCGGTGTAGAACTAGACCTACCCGAGAGGAGTTCACCATGAATGACGCGACAGTCCGCCGCCTGCAGGCGCTCGACGAGGAGTACACCGCTGCGGTGAACGCCGCCATCGAGGAAGGCCGCGACGACCTCGTGCAGGATCTTGCTGCCGAGTACCCCGACCACGCGGCCGAGATCATCGGGGGCGCAGCTGCCGCCTGATCTTGACGCCCGAGGGGGACGTGCGCACCCGCGCATGTCCCCCTTCTGCGCGTCAGGACCCGAAGACGTTGCCGGTCGCGATCTTGGGTCGCCCCAGCTCGACGGGACCGCCGCAGGGTGCGCTCGCGTACACCGCGGCGGTCTCGGCGGCGATCTGATCCCAGTCGAAGTCCGTGGCGAGCCGGGCCCGCGCAGCCTGGGCCCGCCGCGCCGCCCCCGCCGGGTCGACGAGCACCCGGCCGACGGCGGCGGCCAGGCCCGCCACGTCGCCGGGCGTGAAGGACACCCCGGTCTCCCCGTCCACGACCAGCTCCGCCAGCCCGCCCGCGGTCGAGGCCACCAGCGGCGCCCCCGCCGCCGCCGACTCCAGCGCGACGATCCCGAACGGCTCGTACCGGCTGGGCAGCACGACCGCGTCGGCGGCGGCAAGGGTCGCGGCCAGCTCGTCGTCGGGCAGATGGCCGAGGAAGCCCACGCTGCGCGCCACCCGGTGGGCGCGCGCCGCCTCGACGAGCAGATCCGCCGCCGTGCCGGTGCCTGCGACCAGCAGCCGGGTGCCCGGATGCGCCTTGCGGATCCGCGGCAGCGCGGCGATGAGGTCCTGGACGCCCTTCTCGTACTCCAGCCGTCCGAAGTAGAACAGCATCGGGCCGCGCGGCGCGTGCCGCTGCCGGGCCACCGCCACCCGCGCCCTTCCGACACGCCATTCGCGCGGAGCGATGCCGTTGTGCGCCACCGTGATCCCGGACTGCCGCTCGAACAGCTCGGCCGCCTCGGCCCGCATCGCGGCCGAGCACGTGATCACCACGTCCGCCCGTTGGGCCAGCCACCATTCGATCGAGTGCACCTGCCTGCTGAGCGGCGTCGACAGCCAGCCCGCGTAGCGGCCTGCCTCGGTGGCGTGGATCGTCGCCACGAGCGGCACGCCGAGCACGTCCGCCAGCCCGATCGCCGCATGGGCGACCAGCCAGTCGTGGGCGTGCACCACGTCGGGGCGCCACCCGCCGAGCCGGGTCAGAGCGGCGCGCAGCATGCCGTGGCCCATGGCGAGGGTCCACGCCACCAGGTCGCGTTCGAACTCCAGGTGCGGCGGGTCCTCGGCGACGGCCAGCACCCGCACCCGGCCGCTGATGGCGTCGACCGTGGGGTGCGTCGCCGCGTCGGTGCCGGAAGGGCGCCGTGCCAGCACCACGACCTCGTGCCCGGCCGCCGCGAGCGCCGTCGCCAGTGCGTAGACGTGCCGCCCGAGCCCGCCGACGACGACGGGCGGGTACTCCCAGGTCGCCATCAGCACGCGCATCGCGGTAGGCTACATCGGGGAAACCTCTAGCTTGCGGCGCCGCAACCGGGGCATACTGTACCGGTTAAGAGGCCGTGCCTCGGCGCAGCGGCAGCCTCCCGGAGCGACCCGCATCCCGGAGCGCCAACAGTGACAAGCCCGGCCATCAATCCTGCGCCCGACCCCGACCACGGGACCCAGCCCTTCCCTGAGAACGTCGTGTCCCTGCCACGTGTCGTCCCTGCCCCAGACCTGACGATCCCGACCCTCGGCCCGGCGCGCATCAGCTCGCCCATGGTCCACCTGCTCGACGCGCACCAGACCACCGAGCATTACGCCGACGAGGACGACCGCGTCCTGCTCGACGACACCCTCTCGGGCATCTCCTCCCGCGGCGTGCGGCCGGAGGAGCTGCCGGGGTTCGAGCCGTGCGGGCCCCGTCGCAAGATCTACTTCGACCCTTCGAAGACCCGCGCCGCCATCGTCACCTGCGGAGGACTGTGCCCCGGCCTGAACGACGTGATCGCCGGGCTCGTGCGCTGCCTGACCTACCACTACCGGGTGCGCCGCGTCGTCGGCATCCGCAACGGCTACCAGGGCTTCATCGCGTCCTACGGGCACGACGTGGTCGACCTGAACCCGGAGAGCGTCCGCAACATCACCACGGACGGCGGCACCGTGCTGGGCACCTCCCGCGGCCCCCAGGACCCCGACGAGATCGTCGACTGCCTCGAGCGGCTGCACGTCAACGTGCTGTTCGTGGTCGGGGGAGACGGCTCGATGCGCGGGGCGATGCAGATCGCCGCCACCGTCGCGGAGCGCCGTCTGCTGATCTCGGTGGTCGGCATCCCGAAGACGATTGACAACGACATCCCCTACATCGACCAGAGCTTCGGCTTCCAGACGGCGTTCGGCCACGCCAGCGACGCAATCCGGGCCGCGACGGTCGAGGCGAAGTCGACGGCCAACGGGATCGGTCTCGTCAAGCTCATGGGACGGCACTCGGGCTTCATCGCCTGCTACGCCGCCCTCGCCCGGTCCGACGCCGACGTCGTGCTCATCCCCGAGGTGCCCTTCGCGCTCGACGGCGAGGGCGGCCTGCTCGCGCACCTGCGGCGGCGCGTCGAGGAGCGGGGCAGTGCCACGGTCGTCGTGGCGGAGGGCGCGGGGCAGGAGCTCGTGGGGCACGCCGAGGGCGCCGAGCGGGACGCCTCCGGCAACGCGCGCCTGCAGGACATCGGGCCCTACCTGCGGCGGCGCATCGGCGACCACTTCGCCGACGCGGGCATCGAGACCTCGATCCGCTACATCGACCCGAGCTACGCGATCCGCAGCGTCCCCGCGAACCCGTACGACTCGGTCTACTGCGTGCGCCTGTCCCAGGCGGCCGTGCACGCGGCGATGAGCGGTCGCACGGAGATGGTGGTGGGGCGCTGGCGGCGGCGGTTCGTGCACATCCCGATGGGCGTCGCGGTGAGCAGGCGCAACCAGGTGGACCCGCACGGCGACCTGTGGATGGCGGTGCTGGAGTCCACCGGCCAACCGGTCCGCTTCCGGTGACTCCGCGATCGCCACGTCCGAGCACGTGGTGGAAACTTGATCGATGACCACCACCCTTGTCACCGGAGCCACGAGGGGCGTCGGCCTCGAGCTGTCCCGCCGCCTCGCCGAGGCAGGCCACACCGTCTACCTCGGGGCCCGAGACCTTGAACGGGGTCGCGAAGTGGCCGGACCGATCGGCGCCCGCGCCATCGCGATCGACGTCACTGACGACGCCTCGGTCCGCGCGGCTGTCGATCACCTGCGGCAGGAGGTCGGGGCGCTTGACGTTCTGGTGAACAACGCGGGGATCGCCGGTACGCAGCGACCGCCCGCCGAGGCTGACGTGAACGACTTGGAGGCCGTGCTCGCGACGAATGTCGTCGGCGCGACGCGGGTGCTCGTCGCGTGCGCCCCGCTTCTGGACAAGAGCGCGAACCCCGTCGTCGTCAACGTCAGCAGCGCTGTGGGGTCGCTGACGCTGAACGCGAAGCCGGACGCCACCTGGTCGATGGTGGCCTACCCGATGTCGAAAGCGGCACTGAACATGCTGACCGTCCAGTACGCGCGGGCCTTTCCTCGCTGGCGCGTCAACTCGGTGACACCGGGCTTGACCCTTACCGAGTTCACGGGCCGCCCCACCGGCTCAGTCGACGTGGAGGCGTTCCGTCGGGTAGGCGGCAGGACGGTGGAGGAGGCGGTAGCGATTCTGGTCGCGATGGCCACCGTCGACAAGGACGGCCCCACCGGCACCTTCGTGGGCAACGACGGGCCGCTGCCCTGGTGACGATCAGCGGCAGAGGCAGCCCGGCGTCGACAGCGCCACACACACTGTGTGGGGTCGGCACACACTGCGGACGCTGTGTGTCAGCCCCGGATGGTGTGTGCGCGCACTAGGAGTGCGCGGCGCCGCCCACGTTGAGCAGCACACAGCCCGCGATGACCAGCACCATGCCCGCGGCGCCCACCAGCGTGATCCGCTCGCCGTAGATCAGCACCCCGAGCACCGCGACGCCCACCGTGCCCACGCCCGCCCACACCGCGTACGCCGTCGACACGGCCACCGTGCGCAGGGCCAATGCCAGCAGGACGAACGACGCCACGTAGCCGACGGCCACGAGCACCGCAGGCCCCCACCGCCAGCCGGTCGACAGCGCCCGCAACGCCATCGTCCCGGTCACCTCGGTGGCGATCGCTCCGAACAGGAGCAGCCAGCCCATCAGCACTGGCTGACCGTACCGGGGTGATACTTCCGAGGTGCGCGAACTCGCCATGCGGTTCCTCGGCCACTCGTCGATGCGGGTCGAGCTGGGCGGGCGGGTCGTGCTCACCGATCCGGTGCTGACCGAATGGGTCGGGCCGCTGCGGCGGACCGGCCCCGTGCCGCCGACGGCCGACTACGCCGACGCCGATCTCGCGCTCGTCTCCCACCTGCACGGCGACCACCTGCACCTCCCGTCGCTTCGCCTGTTGCGGCCGGGCGTGCGCATCGTCGTCCCACGGGGGGCGGGCGCGTGGCTCAGCGCGAAGGGCATCCGCGGCGTGGAGGAGCTGGCGCCCGGCGAGGCGCTCGTCGACGGCGACCTGCGGGTGCTCGGCGTGCCCGCGGTGCACAGCGGGCACCGGTGGGGCCCGCGCTCCACCCGCGGCCCGCAGACCCGCGCGATGGGCCACGTGCTGGAGGCGGGCGGGGTGCGCGTGTACGCCTCCGGGGACACCGACCTCTTCGACGGCATGAGCGCGATGGGTCCGTTGGACGTCGCGCTGCTGCCGGTGTGGGGCTGGGGGCCGACGCTCGGCGCGGGGCATCTCGACCCCGCGCGGGCCGCGGTGGCGGTCGAGCGGCTGCGGCCGCGCGTCGTCGTGCCGGTGCACTGGGGTTCGCTGGTGCTGCCCGGGCTGACCAGGGTGCCCGGCGGGCCGGGGGCCCGGATGCGCCGCATGCTGGTGGCGCCCCCGCGGGTGTTCGCCGCGACCGTCGCCGCCGGTCCCTCCGGCGCCCACGTCGCGCTGACCGAGCCGGGCGATCCGGTGCTGCTGCCGGTGTCCCGATGAGCGAGCTTGCGAGCGAACCATCGACGCAGCGCAGACCGAGCGTCAGCGAGGGCGTGCCGTGAGCCTGTTCGCCATCGACTGGACGAACTCCGCGGCCATCGGCTACCCGGCGCTGGGCGCGGGTGTGCTCATCGGCTCGATCGTGCCGATCGTGCCGACCGGCGCGCTGGTCGGTGCGGCGGCCGCGATCGCCACCACCACCGACCGCCTTTTCCTGCCGTGGGTGTTCCTCCTGGCCACGGCCGCGGCGCTGGCGGGCGACCTCGTGACGTTCGCCGCGGGCCGGGCGGGCAGCGGCCTCGCGCTGCGGCTGGTGTCGCGCGGTCAGCCGCCTGAGCGACTGGTGGCGATGCGCACGCGGTTCACGAAACAGGGCGGTCGGCTCGTCGTGGTCGGACGGCTGATCCCGGCAGGCCGGATACCGGTGCTGCTCGGCGCGGCCGCACTCGACTATCCGTGGCGGAGGCTGCTGCCCGCGGCCGTGGTGGGCTGCGTCCTCTGGGCGGTCCTGTACTCGGTGCTCGGCGTCGTCAGCGGCGGCGTCTTCGACGATCCGCTGTTGGCCACGCTGCTGGCCACGGTGCTCGTGCTCGTCGTGGCCGGGATCTCGGCGCTCGTCGCTCGCCACCGCAAGGAGCGCACGTGAGGGGACGCATCGTGCGCGGCGGCAGGGTCGTCGCGCGCGTGCTGGTCGTCTGGGTCGTGTCGGTGCTGGCGCTGCGGTTGCTGGACCTGTGGCTGACCGGCTTCGCGATGCCCGCCTTCTGGCAGCCGACGGTGATCGCCCTGGCCTTCGGCGTGCTCTCGGCCGTGTTGTGGCCGCTGATCGTGCGTGTCGCGCTGCCGCTGGCGCTCTACACGCTGGGCATCGGCTCGTTCCTGCTGCTCGGCGCCGCACTGCTCGCGCTCTCCTTCGTGATCCCCGGCGTCGTGATCACCGACATCGGCACGGCGGTGATCGTGGTGGTCGCGATGTCCGCGGTCGCCGCACTGGTCAGCAGCCTGCTGGGGCTGGACGAGGACGAGCTGTTCTACCGTCGCGCCGCGCGGCGCAGCCCCGACGGGGTACCGGACGACCGACCACCGGGCGTCCTGTTCCTGCAGGTCGACGGCCTGGGCTACGAGACGGTGCGGCGCGCGGTCCGCGACGGCGACATGCCGACGTTCGCGCGGTGGCTCGGCGAGGGCAGCCACGCGCTCACCTCGTGGCACTGCGACTGGAGCTCGCAGACCGGCGCGAGCGTGTGCGGGATCCTGCACGGGCGCAACGACGACATCCTCGGTTTCCGCTGGTACGAGAAGGACCGCGACCACATCATGGCCTGCGCGCACCCCGAGGACGCCGCCGAGATCGAGCGCCGCCACTCCGACGGGCGCGGGCTGCTGGCGGTCGACGGCGCCGGGCGCGGGAACCTGTTCACGGGCGACGCGCCGCACGTCAGCCTCACGATGAGCGCCGTGCCCCTGCTGGCGGGCAAGGGGCGGCGCGGCCTGCGCCGCGACGGACCCGGCGCGGGCTACTACACCTACTTCGCCAACCCGTACAACGCCATCCGCACGCTGGGCAGCGGCATCGCCGACATCGCCCGCGAGATCAGCGCGTCGACCCGGCAGCGCCGCGCGGGGGTCCGGCCGCGCATCGACCGCGGCGGCCTGTATCCCTTCGCCCGCGCGGGCACCAACGTCATCGCGCGGGACGTCGTCGTCTCGGCGGTCATCGGGGACATGCTCGCGGGACGGTCGTGCGTCTACGCCGACTTCCTCGGCTACGACGAGGTCGCCCACCACTCGGGCATCGAGCGCTTCGACGCGCTCGCGGTACTCCGCGAGATCGACCAGCAGATCGGCCGCCTGCACCGGGCCACCGAGCTCGCGCCCCGCCGCTATCTGCTCGTCGCGCTCTCCGACCACGGGCAGACCCAGGGGCAGGCCTTCGCGAACCGGTTCGGGGAGTCGGTGGAGCAGCTCGTCGGGCGGCTGTGCGGCGGCGACCCACCGGACCGGTCGGCGAAGCGCGCGGCCCGGCGACCCGCCGAGACCTGGCAGGTCGGCGCGGCGTTCGCGGAAGTTTCCGCGGGCGCGGGACCGGTCGCGCGACGGCTGCGGGCGGGCGTCGCGCGCACCCGCCGCGACCATCCGCGCACGGCGACCGGTGAGCCGGGTGCGGTGACGCGGGTGGCCCCTGGCGTCGTTGCCGTGGCGTCAGGGCACGTCGCGATGGTGTCGTTCGTCGAGTACGAGGGGCGGGTCGAGCTGGAGACGATCGAGCGCGAGTTCCCCGATCTGCTGCCTGCCCTCATCGACCATCCCGGCGTCGGGTTCGCCCTCGTGCGCACCGCGGCGGACGGACCGGTCGTCTTCGGCCGCGACGGCGTGCACCGCCTTGCGACCGGAGAGGTGCTCGGCGCCGACCCGCTCGCCCCCTACGGCGAGCACGCGGCCGACCTGGTCCGCCGCGTGGACGGCTTCGCGCACTGCCCCGACATCATGCTCAACAGCCGCTACGACGCGGCGACCGACGAGGCGTCGCCGTTCGAGGTGCACGTCGGGTCGCACGGCGGCCTCGGCGGCCCGCAGGCGCGCGGGTTCCTGCTGTCTCCCGTCGAGATGCCCACGCCGGGCGAGATCGTCGGCGCGGAGGCGTTGCACCGCCTGTTCCGGGGCTGGCTCACGTCGCTGGGCCACCCCGAGCCTGCCGAGCACGCAGAAAGCGGGGCCAGCGCGTCGTCGTTGACGCGCTGACCCCGCTGGTGGCAGAGCCGGTCCTCTCAGCTCTCGGCGAGGATCGGGTCCGACGCCACCTCCGCTTCCTCGCCGCGCATTGTCTCGTGCACCCTCGCCTGGGGCAGCGACATCCGTACGCCGAGGAAGAAGATCGCGATGCTGAAGATCGCCACCACCAGCATGTCGATCCACTCCGGGAGGACGCCCAGGCCGTCGCCGTACTGGCCCAGCAGCGAGATGATCGCGAGCCCGACGAACCACGGGATCATCCAGCCGAGCGCGGCCGTGTCGAGCGGCGGCTTCTCCACGGGACGCTTGAACGCATACGACAGCCCGAAGATCACGAAGCCGACGAGGATGCCCACGAAGAGCTTCCAGTCGACGCTCCACCCGGTCCAGTAGATGATCAGGTTGGCGGCGACGAACGCCAGCACCGAGACCGGCGTGGCCGCAGGCAGGCGGTAGGGCCGGTCGCGGTCGGGGTCGGCCTTGCGCAGTGCCACGAGCGTGATCGGCGCGAAGCCGTACATGATCACTGTCGCCGAGGTGACCAGCCCGACCAGGCCCTGCCAGCTCGGGAACGGCAGGAAGCAGATCAACCCGACGACGAACGCCAGGATCACCGACGTCCACGGCACGCCCCGGGACGAGATCTTGCTGACGCCCTTGGGCACGAACCCGGCGTGGCCCAGCGCGTACGACAGCCGAGCGGAGGTGCCGACGTAGATCAGACCGGTGCCCGCGGGCGAGACGAACGCGTCGATGTAGAGGATCACCGCGAGCCAGCCCAGCCCGAGCGTCGTCGCGATGGTGGCGTACGGACCGAAGTCGCCTTCACCGATCGGGTTCGCCCAGCCACCCAGGAGGTTGTTGGAATCGAGGGCGCCGATGAACGCGACCTCGAGCAAGATGTAGATCAACGTGCCGATGAGGACGGCGCCGATCACCGCGCGGGGCATGTCCTTCTGCGGGTTCTTGGCCTCCCCGCCCATCTGCACGGCCTGTTCGAAGCCTTGGAGCGCGAAGACCACGCCCAACGGGAGCGCCGCGAAGATGCCGTGCGCGCCGAACGGTGCGAAGCCGCCGCCCGCGGTGAAGTTGCTGGCGTGGAACGAAACGGCGATGAGCACGATGATCGTGAGAATCGGCACGGCGAGCTTCCAGATCACCGTCGCCTTGTTCGACTCGGCCAGCCAGTTCACGCCCGCAATGTTGATCAGAGTGAAGATCAGCATGAGGATGACGGCCACCACCAGGCCGCGACCCACCAGCGCCCCGCTGTCGTCCACCAGGCCCGGCCAGATGTGGTCGAGGTAGGACAGGGCCGCCTCGACCTCGATCGGCGCGATCGTCACAGCCTGGAGCCACGCGACCCACCCGGCCGTGAAGCCTGCGATCGAGCCGAACGCGATGCGCGGCCACCTCGCGGTTCCGCCCGCCAGCGGATAGGCCGCGCCGAGCTCGGCGTGCACCAGCGCCAGCAGAATGATGATCACGCCTGCGAGCACCCAAGAGACGATCGATGCGCCGCCCGCCGCCTTCGCGGCGGTGAGCGCTCCAAGCAGCCACCCGGAGCCGATGATCGAGCCGAGCGAGATGAACATCAGCGAGACCAAGCCGACGCTGCGGCGAAGTCCTGCTGGCGCTCCCGCTGCGGGCTTCCCTTCTGCCACCAGACACCCCCTTCGTGGGCCCTTGCGGGCCAATCCGGTCATGCTCCGCGTCACATTAGGTTGCGCCATCCGCTGAGCGAGTGATCAGCCGTTGCTAATCGGTAAAGCCTCCCGAAAACACGGGTGATATGTCCGGATTCTCCGGATTCACGCCACAAGCGGGTCGCGGGGGAGCCCGAGGATGCGTTCGGCCACCTGGTTGCGGGCGATCTCCGACGTGCCTCCCGCGATGGTGAGGCAGCGCGCGTAGAGGTACGCCGTGGTGATCAGCGGGTTGCCGCCGGTGACCGCGGCTGCCCCGGCGAGCCGCATCCCGACGGCGGCGAGGCGCTGGGCGTGCTCGGAGGAGAAGAGCTTGGACAGGTTGCCTTCGGGGCCGGGCTCGCTGCCGCCGACCGCCCGCGCGGCTTGGCGCAGCAGCATCAGCCGCATCGCGAGCTCGTCGACGATCAGCGCGGCGACCTCGCGCTCGGCGTCGTGCGGGTCGGGCGCGTCCGCCGCCGGCGCGAGCAGGTCCTTGGCGTGGATCGGCAGGCCGCCCGCGCCGCCGCCGCCGATCGAGACGCGCTCGTTGCCCAGCGTCGCGCGCGCCACCCGCCAGCCCTGCCCGACCTCGCCGACGACGCAGTCGTCAGGCACGAAGACCTCGTCGAAGAAGACCTCGTTGAACAGCGCCTCGCCGGTCAGCTCGCGCAACGGCCGGACGTCGACGCCCTCGCTGCGCAGGTCGATCGCCATCATCGTGATGCCCGCGTGCTTCGGCCCGGACGAGTCGGTGCGCACCGTGGCGAAGCCCCAGTCCGCCGCGTGCGCCCGCGTGGTCCACACCTTCTGCCCGGTGACCCGCCAGCCCCCGTCCTCGCGCACGCCGCGCGTAGAGATCGCGGCGGCGTCCGAACCCGCGCCGGGCTCGGAGAACAGCTGGCACCACTCGAGCTCGCCGCGCAGCGTGGGGCCGACCCAACGGTCGCGCTGCTCCGGGCTGCCGTGCTGGGCGATGGTCTGGATGTTCCAGCCGGTGATGCCGAGGCTCGGCACGTCGACGCCGCGCAGCTCCTGCTCGATCACCAGCTGTTCGGCCGCGGAGGCGGCGCGGCCCCACGGGGGCGGCCAGTGCGGCACGAGGTAGCCCGCCTCCACCATGCGCTGCCGTCGCTGCGGCGCGGCCAGGCCGTCGAGCGACGCGACGAACGCCCGCGCGTCCGCCCGGTACCGCTCGGCCTCCGCGGGCAGGTCGAGGTCGGCCTGGCGGGCCACACCCGCGCGGACGAGCCGGGCGGTGTCGCGCACGGCGTCGCCGGTGCGGGCGACGAACGCCGCGAGCGTGAGCGCCCGGCGCAGGTAGAGGTGGGCGTCGTGCTCCCAGGTGAAGCCGATGCCCCCGTGCAGCTGGATGTTCATCTCGGCCGCGCGGACGCCTGCGGGCACCGCGCGCGCGGCCGCGACCGCCGCCGCCAGCTCGGCCTCCAGCGTCCCGGGCGCGGCGCGCTGCGCGTCCCACGCGGTGGCCACGGCCAGTTCGGTGTCGATGAGCAGGTTCGCACAGTGGTGCTTGACGGCCTGGAACGTCCCGATCGTCCGTCCGAACTGCCTGCGTTGCTTCGCATAGTCGACGGCCATGTCCAGGCACGCGCCCGCGGACCCGGCGGCCTCCGCCGAAGCCAGCACCCGGGCCAGCCGCCGCGCGGTGGCCGCTGCGCCGGGAATGCGGGTGCCGCCCGTAGCGGTGACCGTGACCGGGCGGCGGGTCAGGTCCAGCACCTTCGCCGGGACCGACCGCTCGAACTCCTCGCTCACCAGCACGTCGTCGCCGACGACGAGCAGCACGACGTCGGCGTGGCCGCCACCGAGCACGAGCTCGTCGCGCACCTGACCTTCGTGCTCGCCACCTGCTGCGACTGCGGCCAGCCCGACGGCGCCGATCCTCGATCCGTCGGCGAGGCCGGGCAGCAGCGCGGCCTGCAGCTCGGGGGTGCCCGCTTCCACGAGGATCGCCGACGCGAGCACGCTGGGCAGGAACGGCCCCGGCGCGACGACCCGG
>DASWUV010000138.1:0-1717 GCA_036401495.1 Pseudonocardia sp.
ACCCCGGGCAGGTCCGGCCGCAGCGGGGTGTCCTCCGTCGCGGGGTTCGGCCCGTCCTCGTAGCCGAACGCGATGCTCTGCGCCACGATCCGGCGGACTCCGGCGGCGCGGGCGGCGTCGACGAGGTTGCGGGTGCCGACGACCCGCAGCCGGGCGTTGGCCGCGCGGTCCTCGTCGCTGAGGTCGGTGAGCTGGTGCATCACGACGTCGGGTGCGGCCGCCCGGACGGCCGCGGTCACCGCCGACCCCCCGACGACGTCGGCGACGACAGCCTCCGCCCCCGCCGACCGCAGGTCCTTCGCCCGCGCGGTACTCCGGGTCAGACCGGTCACCCGGTGGCCCCGTTCGAGGAGCAGCGGCACGATCCGCCGTCCGACCGCGCCGGTCGCCCCCGCTACCAGGACGTGCATCACGAACTCTCCTTACGTCGGACCTCGCCCCGGTGAGTCGTGCATCTCGGCGCGGTGAGTCGTGCATCTCGCCCCGGTGAGTCGTGCTTCTCGGCGCGGTGAGTCGTGCATCTCGACCCGAGTCGCACGCCGCACCCTCACACGTCGCAGGGCGGCAGGCCGGGCGCTGCAACCTCGACGATGCGGCGACGGTCGCTCACTGCGGCTGTGCCGGGCGCAGGGCGGCGAGCGCGAGCGCCAACAGGTCGTCGAGCCTGGTGTTGCCGTCGACCGTGCGGGGCTCGTGCAGGTGTCCGGTGATCTGCAGCTGCGCCAGGCCGTGCAGCAGCACCCAGAGGACGGTCGCGAGCTCACGCGGCGGACCCGCCCCGAGCTCGCCGTCGGCCTGAGCGCGCTCGACCAGCTCGCGCAAGGCGAGCATGCCGTCGTCGGCGGCCACTTCGAGCTCCGGCCCGGGCTCGGCGATCGGGGCATCGCCGAAGATGAGCAGGTAGTGGTGCGGCTGCGCCAACGCGTAGCTGAGGTAGCCGCCGCAGCCGCGGTGCAGCCGTGAGCGGTGGCTGTCGCCCTCGGCAGCGCGGCGGATGCGCACCGCGAGTTCGCTGAGCGTCTTCGCGGCGAGTGCGCGCAGGAGTTCGGCCTTGTCGGCGAAATGGCGGTAGGGCGCGGACCGCGAGACGTCGGCCGCCGCGCCGACCGATCGGAGCGTGACCGCTTCCGGGCCGCCTGCTTCGAGCAGGGCGCCTGCCGCGGCCACGATGGCCGCGCGGGTGGGCGCGGCGTCGCGAGGGCTCACGAGCAGGACCCTAGTGTCCTGACGAGATCGCCCGGCCCGACCCGAGGACCGGCTCGATCCACCCGTCGATCAACGTCCCCGGAGGCCGCCCGGGTCGACCACCATCGCCCGTGGTGTACCTGCAGCACACCACCGCCAGGACAGGGCCCCAGACAGTTAGTTGACAATGTCTACTCTCCCTTTAAGCTGACGCTGTCAACTTACCCCGCCCTCGCGGGCTCCCACGTAGTTGAAGGGCGCTTCATGGATCTCCGACTTGCCGACAAGACGGCCGTCGTGACCGGGGCAGGCCGGGGCATCGGGCTGGCCGTCACCAAGGCACTCGCGAACGAAGGCGTGCGGGTGGTCGGCGCCGCGCGGACGCTCTCGCCCGAGCTCAAACAGTTCGCCGCCGTGGCCGTGTCCGCCGACCTGTCTACCCGCGAAGGTGCCGAAGCCGTCGTCGCGGAGGCGGTGTCGGCGCTGGGGGGCGTCGACATCGTCGTGAACAACGTCGGCGCAGGCGACACCG